>JBDSUI010000264.1:0-4015 GCA_039927795.1 Pseudoxanthomonas sp. | reverse complement strand
GCTGCCTTCCCCGCGCGCGATTTTCTTGAATTCGGCGCGGCTCACCGACACATAGCGCTCATTGCCGCCGATTTCCACTTGCGGTCCGTCGTGTACCGCATGGCCGTGTTCGTCCACGCGCACGGTCATGGTGGCCTTCTTGCCGGTGTGGCAGATGGTCTTGATCTCGACCAGCTCGTCGGCCCAGGCCAGCATTGACTGGCTGCCTTCAAACAGCTCGCCACGGAAATCGGTACGCAACCCGTAACAGAGCACGGGAATGCGCAACTGATCCACCACTTCGCTCAACTGCCAGACCTGCGCACGCGACAGGAACTGGGCTTCATCCACCAGTACGCAGTCAAGCTTGCCGCGCGCCTGGATGTCTTGGCGGATCGTGCACTCCAGGTCCGCGTCGCGGTCAAACGCCACGCCGTTGGCACTCAGGCCAATGCGTGAGGCCACCACGCCGCTGCCGCCGCGATGATCCAGCTTTGGGGTGAGGATGGCCACGCGCATGCCGCGCTCGCTGTAGTTGTGCGCCGATTGCAGCAGCGTGGTGGTCTTGCCGGCATTCATCGCTGAATAGTAGAAATAGAGCTTGGCCATGTGCCAATTCTATCGCTACGGCCGGCGTGCCTTTCAGGGCTGCGGCCGATCAGCGCACTGGCGCGCTGGCAATGGCTGCCGTTCATCCACGCCGTGCGTTACCCGCATGCCGCGGCCGCGCTGCGCAGCCTATGCGGGCCAGCGCAGCATGGATGTCTGTAAACTGAAGGCATACACAGCGACTTCCTGCATGAACTCCCTCAACCAACCTCAACGTGACGCGGTCCTGCACTGCGATGGCCCCTTGCTGGTCCTGGCGGGCGCCGGTAGCGGCAAGACCCGGGTCATCATCGAGAAGATTGCCCATCTGGTGACCTCCGGACGCATTCCGGCCAAGCGCATCGCGGCGATCACCTTCACCAACAAGGCCGCCAAGGAAATGCGCGAGCGCCTGGGCAAACGCCTGAAAGGCGACGCAGCCGAAGGCCTGACCCTGTGCACATTCCATGCACTGGGCCTGAAATTCCTGCAGATCGAGCATGCCTCGGTGGGCCTGAAACGTGGCTTCTCGATCTTCGATGCCGACGACAGCAATGCGCAGATCAAGGACCTGATGCCGGGCGCCAAGAACGACGCGCTGGAAGCGGCCAAGAACCTGATCTCGCGCGCCAAGAACGCCGGACTGTCGCCAGAGGAAGCACTGGCGGCATCGAAGACCACGCGCGAACAGGAAGCGGCCAAACTCTATGCGCGCTACCAGGCGCGGCTTTCCACGTTCAACGCGGTGGATTTCGACGACCTGATCCGCTTGCCGGTGCAGGTACTGGAAAACGATGCGGAAATTGCCGCGGCCTGGCGCGAGCGCATCGGCTACCTGCTGGTGGACGAATGCCAGGACACCAACGATGCGCAATACCGCCTGTTGAAGGTGCTGGCGGGTCCGCGTGGTGATTTCACCTGCGTAGGCGACGATGACCAGAGCATCTACGCCTGGCGCGGTGCCAACCCGGACAATCTGCTGCAGATGGCCCAGGACTACCCGGCCCTGCAGGTGATCAAGCTGGAGCAGAATTATCGCTGCAGCAACCGCGTGCTGCGCGCGGCCAACACACTGATTGCCAACAACCCGCACGAGCACCCGAAGAAGCTGTGGAGTGATCAGCCCGATGGCGACCGCATCCGCGTCTGGGAATGCCGCGACAACGATCACGAGGCGGAAAAGGTCGCCGCCGAGATCGCGTTCCTGCATACCGCACGTGATGCGCCGTGGAGCGATTTCTGCATCCTGTTCCGCGGCAACCACCAGTCGCGTCCGCTGGAAAAAGCAATGCAGCTGCTGCGCATTCCCTATCACCTGACCGGCGGCACCGCGTTCCTGGAACGCCAGGAAGTAAAGGACGCGCTGTCGTGGCTGCGGCTGGTGGTGAATCCGGATGATGACGCCGCCTTCCTGCGCGCGGTGCAGTCGCCCAAGCGCGAGGTCGGCGCGACTTCGCTGGCAAAGCTTGCCGAGATGGCCCAGCAGGCGCAGTTGCCTATGTCGCGCGCGGCCGAGTCGATGGGCGCGCTGAAGGCATTGACGCCACGCGCGGCCAATGGCCTGAACGCGTTCGTCGATATCCTGCGCGACCTGCGCAACCATTCCACGCAACTTTCGGCCGCAGACCTGGTGCGGCGCCTGAGCGAGCGCTCGGGCTTGCTCGCCGAGCTGCGTGCGCAGTGCAAGGACGAGGCTTCATTCGCACGCCGCCGCGGCAACCTGGATGAACTGGCCGACTGGTTCGAGGGTGCGCGCGGCGGCGGCAACGCCGGCGACCTGGCCGCGCAACTGGCGCTGCTGTCGCGCAACGACAAGGACGATGGGGGTAACCAGGTGAGGCTGATGAGCCTGCACGCGGCCAAAGGGCTCGAGTTCCGTTACGTCTTCATCATCGGCTGCGAAGATGGCACGCTGCCGCACGAGATGAGCCTGGACGAAGGCAACCTGGACGAGGAGCGCCGGCTGATGTACGTGGGCATCACCCGCGCCAAGCAAGGGCTTTACCTCAGCCACAACCGCGAGACGCGGCGCTTCGGCGATCGCATCAGGCTCAAGCCCAGCCGCTTCCTCGACGAGCTGCCGCAATCGGAACTGCAACGTGACGGCGCCGATCCGGAACTGGATGCAGTAAGCAAGAAAGAACGCGCCAGCGCGGGCCTGGCCGCCATCCAGGCCCTGTTCGACTAAGCAGATCCACCTCTTGTAGAGCCAAGTTTGCTCGGCTGCCTTTTTGATGCGCCGCATTGCCGGAGCAGCCGAGCAAGCTCGGCGCTACAGGGAAGGCTTTGGACCCTGCTGGATTGCAGGAGCAGGCATGCACGCGCGGTGCCAAGAGGACCGGGTGGTGTGGCTGGAACCGCGGCGCGCGCCTGCGTTAGGCTGCATGTCTTGCTTGCCCGCCGGCCTACCACCTCATGACCCGCTCCAGCCCCACCTGGTTATTGATCGCCTTCCTGATCGCCTTCATCGGCGTCGGCTTCCGCTACTGGCAGCTGGCCTATGCGCAGGTCTCGCTACCGGAATCGTTGCAGGGGCCGGGACTGGTCGCCGTGGGCGTGGTCGCAATGCTGTCGCGCGCATTCGGTCTGGCACGGTTCCACAAGGTCTGGCTGTCGATTGCAGCCAGCGTGCCGTGCGCGGTGCTGCTGCGGATTCTGGTGGAAGCTACTTCCCATCCCGGCACGCACGAGCGGTGGCCGCAGGACCTGGCCATCGCCGCGGGGGCAGGCCTGGCCGTGGCGCTGGCCGGAACGCTGCTGGGCAGCCTGTTCCTGCTACGCAGCAGCCGACGCCCTGCCTGACGTGTGGTGGCCTAGGTCTGGGTCAACGCGGCCATGGCCGCGCGTAGCTCCGCCACTTGCTGCTCCAGCGCCTGTACGCGCGCTTCCAGAGCTGGCGAAGCCGATACCGTTGCTGGCGAAGACGAGACGATCCTTGCGCTCACCGCGGCCGCATCCACCGCGCCGCTGAGCAGGTGCACATAGCGGTCTTCGCGCTGGCCTGGGCCACGCGGGATCTGCTGAACCAGCGCCGGCTGGCGCGCGATCAGGCGATCCAGGTGATGGCGCACATCGTCGGTATTGCTGAAGGACGCCAGCCGCTCGCTGCGCGCCAGCAATTCATGCAGCGTCTGGGCACCGCGCAACAGCAACAGGCCGACCAGCGTGAGTTGCTGCTTCGACAGGTCCAGGGTTTTATCGGCCCGGTGTTCGAAACGATCGGCGCGGGAGGAAAACACCTGCCTGACCAGCTGCTTTTGTTCCAGCTGGCGCAGCGCGTGGCTGACGTCGCCCACGTTCAAGGCCATGGCCGGCTCGCGTGCGGTCTTCTGGTTGGCTGCGACCAGCGCTGCATTGATCGTCAGCGGATAGGCGTCGGGCGTGGTGGCTTCCTTTTCGATCAGGCAACCCAGCACGCGTGCTTCGGCGCTGGTGAGTACCAGCCCAG
>JBDSUI010000263.1:0-7228 GCA_039927795.1 Pseudoxanthomonas sp. | reverse complement strand
GATTGGCACGTCCTGCATGGCCTCCTCGCGCTTCTGCGCGGTCACCGTCATGGTGCCCAGGGTGGTGGGCTCATCGGTGGAAGATGGCTTAGAGGCATTCTGCGCATATGCCGTCGGCACGGCGCAGAGTGCGGCGAATACGGCAACGGCAAGTACCTTGTGCTGTGGCTGTGTAACGACCATGTTTCTCCCCTCCCAGGGTCATCAAGAACACGACTGACGAACTTTTATGAAACTCAACCCAACCTGGGTTGCAAATACTCAAGACACCCTGAAATTAACACCATTTTTACGTTACGGCATATTGCAGTGCACCCATACCCACTTGCCCGGATCAGGATGGCAGAGTCAGCAAAACGTTTCGCCTGCCCGCCTCCCGACGGCTAGACTTCCCATCCATCTTATGTTCCCGGCTTTGACCTTGATTGAGTATTTCCCGCTGTGAGTGCCCCCACAGCCACCGCTCATACCCCCCTCATGAAGCAGTTCTTCGCCGCCAAGGCGGAGTACCCCGACCTGTTGCTGCTGTTTCGCATGGGCGACTTCTACGAGCTGTTCTACGACGATGCCCGCAAGGCGGCGAGGCTGCTGGACATTACCCTGACCCAGCGCGGCAACTCGGCCGGTGCGCCTATCCCTATGGCCGGGGTACCGGTGCATGCGCACGAGGGTTACCTGGCGCGGCTGGTGGCGCTGGGCGAATCGGTTGCCATCTGCGAACAGATCGGCGACCCCGCCCTGGCCAAGGGCCTGGTCGAACGCAAGGTCGTGCGCATCGTCACCCCCGGCACGGTGACCGACGAAGCGTTGTTGAATGAGCGGCGCGACACCCTGTTGATGGCCGTCTCGCGGGGCGGTAGTTCGTCCAAAGGCGGAGGTTTCGGGCTTGCCTGGGCTGACCTGGCGGGCGGGCGCTTCCTGGTCAATGAAGTGGAAAGCGCCGACGCGCTGGAGGCTGAGCTTGCGCGCCTGCAGCCCGCGGAGCTGCTGATTCCCGATGAGGAAGGCCTGCCTGCCTTCCTGCAGACACGCGTGGGCATGCGCCGCCGCGCGCCGTGGCTGTTCGATGCCGACAGCGGTCGCCGCCAGTTACTGAAATTCTTCGGCCTGCACGACCTGACTGGTTTCGGCATCGACGACAAACCCTTGGCTACTGCCGCGGCAGGCGCTTTGCTTGGCTATGTGGAAGAAACCCAGAAGCAGCGACTGCCCCATCTTTCTTCAATCAGCCTGGAGTCTTCCAGCGACGCCATCGCCATGAATGCCGCCACGCGTCGGCACCTGGAACTGGATACACGCATTGATGGGGACACCAAGCACACCTTGCTGGGCGTCCTGGATTCCACCATCAGCCCGATGGGTGGCCGCCTGTTGCGGCGATGGCTGCACCGCCCGCTGCGTGACCGCCAGGTCCTGGGGCAGCGCCATCAGGCAGTAGCGACCTTGATCGACAGCCGCGCCGATGTACTACTGCGCGAACGTTTCCGCGCCCTGGGCGACATCGAACGCATCCTGACCCGCGTAGCCTTGCGTTCGGCGCGGCCGCGCGACCTGTCGACATTACGCGACGGGCTGGCCATGCTGCCGGGCATTGGTGAAGCGATCTGTCTGCTCGATTCGCCGCGACTGCAGGCGCTGTCCGCCGAACTCGGAGAGCACGCCGATACGGCCCAGCTGCTAGCCGAAGCGGTTGCCGAACAACCGCCCATGAAGCTCAGCGATGGCGGCGTCATTGCCAGTGGCCATGATCAGGAGCTGGACGAGCTGCGCCGCCTCAGCACCCACGCCGACCAGTTCCTGCTGGATCTGGAAACCCGAGAGCGTGAAAGCAGCGGCATCAGTTCGCTGAAGGTCGGCTACAACCGTGTGCATGGCTATTTCATCGAAATCAGCAAGGCGCTTTCCGAACGTGCGCCGGCGCATTACACCCGCCGCCAGACCCTGACCAATGCCGAGCGCTACATCACCGAGGAACTGAAATCCTTCGAGGACAAGGTGCTTTCGGCACGTGAGCGGTCGCTGTCGCGCGAGAAGCTGCTGTACGAAGCCCTGCTTGACGTTCTGGGCGCGCGCCTGGAGCCGCTGAAGCGCTGTGCGGCGGCGCTGAGCGAACTGGATGTGCTGGCCGGATTTGCCGAACGCGCGCAGTTGCTTGACTGGTCACGCCCGGAACTTTCAGAGGCCGCCGGCCTGCGCATCGAGCGTGGCCGCCACCCCGTAGTGGAAGCTGTGCGCGACGAGCCGTTCGAACCCAACGACCTGTTGCTGGACGGGGATTCGGATGCGGGCGGGCGCCGCATGCTGGTGATCACCGGACCCAACATGGGCGGCAAAAGCACCTACATGCGCCAGAACGCATTGATAGTGCTGCTGGCGCACATCGGCAGTTTCGTCCCCGCCGCACGTGCCGTGATCGGGCCAATCGACCGCATCCTGACCCGTATAGGTGCCGGCGACGATCTGGCCCGTGGGCAGTCGACCTTCATGGTCGAGATGTCTGAAACCAGCTATATCCTGCATCACGCCACTGCACAGTCACTGGTATTGATGGACGAAATAGGCCGTGGCACTTCGACCTATGACGGCCTGTCGCTGGCCGATGCGGTGGCCCGGCACCTGGCTGCGATCAATCGCTGCTACACCTTGTTTGCCACACATTATTTTGAACTCACTGCGCTGGCCGAGCCGGGAAGCGGCATCGCCAACGTGCACCTGGATGCGGTGGAACATCACGACAAGGAACGCGGCGACACCCTCGTATTCATGCATGCGGTGAAAGACGGTCCGGCCGACCGCAGCTTCGGCCTGCAGGTTGCGGCGCTTGCCGGTTTGCCCAAGGCCACCGTGCAGCAGGCCCGGCGCCGACTGGCGGAACTGGAACAGCGCGGAGGCCAAAGCCATGCCTTCCAGATGGCTCCGCAGGCACTGGATGCACCGCAGCAGTTCGGATTGTTTGCCGCTGCGCCTTCTGCGGCCATGGAAGCACTGGCTGCACTGGATCCTGACGAACTGACCCCGAAACAGGCGCTGGAAGCGGTGTATCGGCTGAAAGCGCTGACCTGACAGCAGCTCGGTTGTGCCCGGACTGACGTGGCACCGCCCGCCAAAGGATGAGCGAAAAGGTGATCGTGGCGTCCACCGCTGCAGGCATCCGGCACGTGCGCTGCTGCATTACTTCGGTCTAGTCGATTTCCAATAGCTGCACGCTATTGATGCCTACGCATCGTTTGATTGTCTATTTTCCCGTCCAGTGGCTACATTGAAGGGACAGTCCGGCCGACTCTTGTCAGCCGGTAATACAGGAGCCAGCCATGAGCCAGCCATCCGATAACGACAAGAAGTGCCCCGCCACCCATCTCACCACCCAGTTCGGTGCCCCGGTGCCGGACAACCAGAACAGCCTCACCGCAGGTCCGCGTGGACCCCTGCTCTCGCAGGATGTGTGGCTGCACGAGAAGCTGGGAAATTTCGTGCGCGAAGTTATCCCTGAGCGGCGCATGCATGCCAAGGGCTCAGGCGCCTTCGGCACCTTTACCGTCACCCACGACATCACCCGATACACCCGCGCCAGCATCTTCAGTGCCGTTGGCAAGCAGACCGAGATGTTCGCCCGCTTCACCACCGTGGCCGGCGAACGCGGCGCGGCCGATGCCGAACGTGACATCCGCGGATTCGCGCTGAAGTTCTATACCGAGGAAGGCAACTGGGACATGGTGGGCAACAACACGCCCGTATTCTTCATCCGCGACCCGCGCAAGTTCCCCGACCTCAACAAGGCGGTCAAGCGCGACCCACGCACCAACTTGCGCTCGGCCACCAACAACTGGGACTGGTGGACCTTGCTGCCCGAGGCGCTGCACCAGGTCACCATTGTGATGAGCGACCGCGGCATCCCTGCCAGCTACCGCCACATGCATGGTTTCGGCTCGCATACCTACAGCTTCTGGAATGACCAGGGCGAGCGCTTCTGGGTCAAGTTCCACTTCCGTACCCAGCAAGGCATCCAGAACCTGACCGACGCCGAAGCGGCTGGCATCGTCGCCAATGACCGCGAAAGCAACCAGCGCGACCTCTTCGACGCGATTGAGCGTGGTGAATTCCCGAAGTGGAAGATGTACATCCAGGTGATGCCAGAGACCGATGCGGAAAAGGTGCCCTATCACCCGTTCGACCTGACCAAGGTCTGGCCGAAGGGGGACTACCCACTGATCGAGGTCGGCGAGTTCGAGCTCAACCGCAACTCCGAGAACTTCTTCGCCGATGTCGAACAGAGCGCGTTTGCGCCCAGCAACCTGGTGCCGGGCATCAGCGTGTCGCCGGACAAGATGCTGCAGTCGCGCCTGTTCAACTATGCCGACGCGCAACGCTACCGCCTGGGCGTCAACTACCACCAGATACCGGTCAACGCCGCGCGCTGCCCGGTGCACAGCAACCACCGTGACGGTGCGGGCCGCATGGACGGCAACTATGGCGGCCTGCCGCACTACGAGCCCAACAGCTTCCAGCAGTGGCAGGAACAGCCCCAGTACCGCGAACCGCCGCTGAAGATCAGCGGCGATGCGGACTGGTGGAACTTCCGCGACGATGATGCCAACTACTACAAGCAACCCGGGGACCTGTTTCGCCTGATGGGCCCGGCCCAGCAGCAAGTCCTGTTCGACAACACCGCACGGGCCATGGGCGATGCGCCGGACTTCATCAAGCAGCGCCACGTCGACAACTGCAGCAAGGCCGACCCTGGCTACGGTGCCGGCGTTGCGGCGGCGCTGCGCAAACTTGGAAGCCTGGCGGGAACCACCTCGCCGAACAGCCTGGGACAGGAGTAACCGGCGCACTGCTGGTGAGGGGCGGCGGAGATCCGCCCCTTTGGGCTGCCACGTGCATGCGGTCTTGCAACATGATCCCGCACGCCTGAACCTGGCATTGGCAGCGCAGGCCCCGTGCCCTCACTGGATGGCGCTAGGATGGACGCCCATCACCCACGTCATGAGGATGCTTTATGAGCAACCAATCACTCACCGATGAACTCTTCTCGCACTTGCAGGGCGCACCTTTGCAGCAGCTTTCGCAGCAGCTTGGGGTCGGCCCGACCCAGGCCGCCGGCGCCATCAGCGCCGCCTTGCCGCTGCTGATGGGTGCGCTGGGCAAGAATGCGGCCGAGCCACAGGGCGCGCAGGCCCTTTTCGGCGCGCTGCAGCGCGACCATGCCGGCCTGGACCTGGGCAGCGTGCTGGGTGCGGTGCTGGGCGGCGGCAGTGCTCCTGCGCAGAATGATGGCGGCGCCATCCTGGGCCACATCTTCGGTGGCAACCAGCCACGTGCCGAAGCCAGCCTCGGCCAGGCGACAGGCCTGGGTGGCGACAAGGCCGGCATGCTGATGAAGATCCTGGCGCCGATCGTGCTGTCGTTCCTGGCCCAGCGTTTCCTGGGACAGGGCAACACCAGCGCCTCGGGCCTCAGCCAGGTACTGGGACAGGAGCGCCAGGCGGTGCAGCAGCAAGGCGGCCTGGGTGGCGGCCTGCTGGGCGCGGTGTTTGATCAGGACGGCGATGGCCAGCTCGGCCTTGGCGACCTGCTCAAGATTGGCGGTGGCTTGCTCGGTGGCAAGCGCTAAGCGACCACGCTCAGGCGTCAACCAGAAAGCCATCCGGGAGGATGGCTTTCTTTATGGTTGCCATTTAATGCAGTCGCCGACGCAGCGGTTTGCTGCACCGTCAGCGCTTGCGGCAACCACTTGCGGGCACAAGCCGTGTGTCGCAGGCGATTGAAGCGAATGCTGCAGCCAGGTGATCGTCCTGCCGGGCAAGTCAGCCGCTGCATCACCTGGTTACCGACGCGCTTCGCTGATGCGGGTTACCCAACCAGGCTTCTGTGGCGCGCTCCTCTCGACACATGGGAAGCGCCCGGGATTCCCGGGATCAAAACACTGCTCACAGCGCGTCGATATCACCCAGCGCCTGGATCAAACGGCGTGCACGTTTGTCGGGCTTGTGTTCGGGTGCGCGATACCCGTTGCGCTGCGCCTCCCTTTGCATGCGTGCCTGTTCGCGCTTGGCCCGCGACTCTTCGCTTTCGGCATACAGCCTCTGCGCTTCAACAGCAGGACCGCGATATTCGCTCAAGGCCAGCACCGTTATCTCGAAGTGTTCTTCGCCGCGCACGATCCTGAACCCGTCCCCGATCCGCACCGCACGCGCGGGCTTGGCACGCTGGCCTCCCACTTCCACTTTCCCGGTTTCCACCGCCTGCCTGGCCAGGTTGCGGGTCTTGAAGAAACGTGCCGCCCAAAGCCAGATATCCAGCCTCAGCGCGGGACCCTGCGTGGTCACCAAAAAATCACTTCGAGGTGGCATTGAGGTGCTCCGGATGGCGCTTTGCCCGCATCACGCTTTCTGCCACAGCTAAACCTCCCCACCGCCTGCGTGGCCAGCACGGCAATCAGGAACAGCAGGCAAAAAGGCAGGCGGCGCAGCATGCCCACAGCATAATCAATGACGGGTGCGTTGTTGCGCGTGCCAGTCGCCCTGAGATCAGAAACGCAAACGGCCACCCGAAGGTGGCCGATGCTGATCCGGTGGAAACCGGAAACTGTGCCGCAGGATTATTCTGCCGAATCGGCAGCCGCAGCAGCCGGAGCCGGCTTGGCCGCGGCGGCGGCGGCCGTAGCAACGGCCTTGGCGCGGGCGTTGCCGGCCAGGTCTTCCTTGATGCGCGCCTTCTTGCCTTCCAGACCACGCAGGTAGTACAGCTTGCCGGCGCGCACCTTGCCACGGCGCTTCACTTCGACCGAGTCGATGATCGCGCTGTGGCTCTGGAACACCCGCTCGACGCCGAAGCCGTGCGAGATCTTGCGGACGGTAAACGCGGAATTCAGGCCGCCGTTCTTCTTGGCGATGACCACGCCTTCATAGGCCTGAACGCGCTCGCGGGTGCCTTCCTTGACCTTGACGTTGACGACCACGGTGTCGCCGGGGCCGAAGTCGGGCAATTGGCGCTGGATCTGTTCGGCTTCGAAGTTCTGCAACAGCGTGTTGAGCGAGGGCTTGTTCATGGGTGCGGCCTGGAGTCTTTGTTGGGGTCGCGTGCCGAGGCAGGCGCCGGTCGTTCTGGGCCCGCTCGCGGGACGCGCGCCGGGCGATGGATGCAGCCAAGCCGCGGATTATAGCGGCATTTCTGCTTGCGTGGCTAGCGGTTACGGGTCCGCGGGCTCGGCAGGACCGGACGCCGC
>JBDSUI010000262.1:0-4367 GCA_039927795.1 Pseudoxanthomonas sp. | reverse complement strand
ACGGCGCTGTCGATCTCGTCTGCAAGCGTGAGCACATGGGCCCCCCCCATGTGTCCCATTTCATGGTGGGCCAGGGTGGCCACCGCCGTGCGCACGCGGGCCATGCCCTGGATCAGCGAAGCATCCGGCATCCAGCGCACGTGGTCGGCGGGGACGTGCATGATTGCCGCGTGGTCGTCGTGGTCGTGGTGTGCAGCAGCGCTGGCGTGCTCGACCCCGGTGGCGTGATCGACGTGCTGCGCCATTGCCATGGCCGGTGCAAGCAGCAAGGTGAGCATCAGCGCGGCACGCAGGTTGTGCATGGAACTTCCTCCGGACAGGGTGTCCTGATCCGGATCCTATGGCCCGCGCGCGGGCCAGCCCATGACCTGGGTCAAGCGCACACCACAGGCGGACCCAAGGCGCTGGATTGCGGCACTGCTGCCTTGCCGCCATGCGGGCAAAAAGCGGCACGTTTGGCATTCACTTGCGGGCCACCCGCGCAGCGCGCATTGCGTGCGCGGGTCGAGATCGCTGTTATCAAGAATCCGCCTGCGCACGAAGCTGGTTGCAGTTGTCGATCTTGAGGTCGTGCGGCGCGGGCCGGCCGGTACCGGTTTCAGGCAGCTCCTTGAGGCTCAGCAGGAACACCGCCCACTTCATGCAGCCGTGCTGGTGAACTCGACCGCTTCGCGCCAGTGCCGGTGTCCGAAACGCACGATGGTGTAATCGTCTTCGCACGACAGATCGAAAACCACATCGGTGTCTATCCATTCCTCTGGACCTGCCGTGCAATGCCAGCGCACTTGGGTGTCCGGGTCCAGGGTCATCACTTGCATGCGCATGGCGCCGACGCGTTCGCCGGCCACGATGGTGAATTCGAGGTTGATCGTGCCGCCAACGGCGCACACGCCACTGGTGTTGGCGGTCCACCACGCGGCGATGCCCTCCAGGGTGGCCAGGGCTGGGTAGACCGCGGACCGGGGTACCTTGATGCCAACGCGATGGGCAATGCCAGTCATCGCCTGCTGCGTTCCTGTAACGGGGGCGCGGCAATCAGGCAATCCATGGCGGCAGCCTACCCCGCCACCGCCTGCTTCCGTTGCCGTCTGCGTGATCGGGCAGCCGGATCCAGTGGCGCTGGTGCCGGTTCACCACCACGACTTATTTGTATGGGCCCGGGCCGCGCCAGACCGGCTCGCCCTGCCGGTAGACCCGCTGCATGTTGATGACCTCGCGGGCGTCACCGATGGCCTGCAGTGCGGGATCGTCGGGTTCCAGCAGGCGACAGGGGCCGGAGTCGCGCCGCAGCGCGGTCTCCAGCGGGCAGACCATGTAGCGCCGTGTTCCCGGCAGGGGCAGGAATATCTCGGTCATGCCCCGGTCGCGCCAGGCGCGCAGCCGGGTTTCGCTGAGCAGGTCGTAATAGACCTGATAGCCACCCACTTCCAGGCTTGCCAGGGCGGCGGACGTGTCATTGCCACGGCCGCGGTAGGTGGCAGGGCTCCTGGCGCTGCCCGCATTCCGGGGAGCCAGATTTTCCTGCAGCATGCCCGGCGGCTGCCCCCAGACATGCGCGCGGCGCGGCGGCATCGGTGGCGGGTGTGCAACGGCCGCCTGGGCGCGCGCCTGGGCCGCGTTGGCCGCCGCCTCAGCCGCGAGCGGTGTGGGCAGCGGCGGGCGCTGCTCGGCCTGGGCAGCGCGGGCAGCGGCCAGGCCATCGGCGGTGCGGGTCGCCTGGGGTGGTACTGGATCGACGGCCTGGCTGACCAGGGTGGACTGTGTACGCGAGCCCGAAGCGACCCTGGCAATAGGTTTGCTCGCCGCCGCAGCGGGGCTGGCCACGGGCACCGGCGTGGGTGGCGTGGACGTCACCCCGATCAGGTCCACCGCCATCCTGCTGCCGGCGGCGCTGCCTTGGGGCGGCGTCACGGTGACTGGGGAAGACAACCACGCAAGCACCAGGAACAGCACATGCAGCAGGGTGCTGACGAACACGGCGATCCAGTGCTGCCAGCGATCCATCCGGGGTTCGGCCCTGGCATTGGCCGGGCTCGGCGCCGGGCTCATGCCGCCGCAGTTACGTCAGGGGTGAGGAACTTCATGCAGAAAGAGGGCGGACTTCGGGGTGCGGCATCGTAACGCGTGCGGCTACCCGCCATGGTCGGAGCCAGTAGGTCGACTGCGTCCCTTAACACGCCTTGCGCGCATCGGCAGCGGACAATTTTGGTTGATTGGCAATTGAACCGAAGCCGCCACCGGGCAATCACGGTGCGGCCAGTACACTGGATGACAAGGGCGCGCGGGCTGTTGCGCCGGAGCCACCGCATGAACAGGAACAAGCCGCTGCCACCTCCGCAACTGGGCGGGCTGGATCCGGACGAGGCGGCGCGCCGCCTGGCCGAACACGGCCCCAACCTGCTGCCCGGCAGCACGCCGAAGAGCTTGTTGGCGGTCGTCGCCGGCGTGCTGATCGAGCCCATGTTCCTGATGTTGCTGGTGGCAGGCGGGCTGTACCTGGCCTTGGGTGATCGCGCCGAAGCCGCATTCCTGTTGTTCGCCGTGTTCATGGTCATCGGCATCACCCTGGCCCAGGAGCGCAAGACCCAGCGCGCGCTGGAATCGTTGCGGGATCTGTCTGCACCGCGGGCGCTGGTGATTCGCGGCGGCCAGGAAATACGCATTGCCGGCCGCGACGTGGTGGTCGGCGACCTGCTGGTATTGCATGAAGGCGATCGCATTGCCGCCGATGCGGTGTTGCTGGACGGCCACCTGGATGTCGACGAATCACTGCTGACCGGCGAGTCGGTGCCGGTGACCAAGCTGCCGGGCGCGAAACCGGGTCAACTCTTCGCCAGCACCGTCGCCACCAAGGGCGTAGGCATCGCCGAGGTCGGCGCGATTGGGGCGGATACGGCGGTCGGCAAGATCGGCCAGGCACTCGCTTCCACTGCCGAGGCTGTGTCCGGGCTGCAGCAGTCCTCGCGCCGGCTGATCCGCAACCTGACCATCGGCGGCTTGCTGCTGGCGGTGGGTTTTTGCCTGCTCAACTGGCTGTGGAACGGGCGGACGTTCCTGGAAAGCCTGCTCGCCGGCATCGCCCTGACGATGGCGATCCTGCCCGAGGAAATCCCGGTAATCCTGACCGTGTTCCTGGCGCTCGGCGCCTGGCGCCTTTCCAGGCGCAAGGTGTTGACCCGCCGGGTGCCGGCGGTCGAGGCGCTGGGTGCAATCTCGGTGCTGGCGGTCGACAAGACCGGCACTCTGACCCAGAACCGGATGCAGATCGCCGAGCTGGCGATCGCCGACGACACATTCGGTGAGGACGGCGCGGCGGACTTGCCGGAGCCGTTCCACATCCTGGTCGAGTTCGCGATGCTGGCCACGCCGGCCGATCCGTTCGATCCGATGGAGAAAGCGATCCAGGTATTCGGGTTGCGCTGGTTGACCGGCACCGAACACGTGCACGCCGAATGGTCGCCCGAATTCGAATACGCGCTGTCGCCGGATATCCTGGCCATGACCCGCGTGTACCGCGGCGACCTACGCACCCATTACATGCTGGCCACCAAGGGCGCACCGGAAGCGGTGATCGACCTCTGTCATTTGCCCGCGGCCGAGGGCGGGCGGATTCTCGCGCAAGTGGAGCAGATGGCCGATCGCGGCCTGCGCGTGCTGGGCGTGGCCCGCGGCAACTGGCAAGGCACGCAGCCTCCGCAGAACCAGCACGATTTTGATTTCCAGTTCCTCGGTCTGGTCGGTTTCGCCGATCCGCCGCGACCGGAAGTGCCCGCGGCGATCGCCGAATGCCGTGCCGCCGGCGTGCGCGTGATCATGATGACCGGCGATCATCCCGCCACTGCCCGCGCCATCGCGCGCCAGGTGGGTCTGAGCGAACGCCCTGAAGTCATCACCGGCACGGAGATCGATACCCTCAGCGATGTACAACTGGGCCAGCGCCTGCACCACGTCGACCTGTGCGCGCGCCTGCAACCGGTACAGAAGCTGCGCCTGGTACAGGTGTTGCGCGCCGGGGGCGACGTGGTGGCCATGACCGG
Source organism: Pseudoxanthomonas sp. (assembly GCA_039927795.1). Classification (GTDB taxonomy): domain Bacteria; phylum Pseudomonadota; class Gammaproteobacteria; order Xanthomonadales; family Xanthomonadaceae; genus Pseudoxanthomonas_A. The sequence goes on along the minus strand of JBDSUI010000262.1, from coordinate 330 downwards.
TGACGGCGTCAACGATGCGCCGGCGCTCAAGGCCGCCGACGTCGGCATCGCGATGGGCGAGCGCGGCACCGACGTGGCACGCGAGGCCGCCGCGCTGGTCCTGCTGGACGACAGCTTCGCCAGCATCGTCGCAGCGATCGGCCAGGGCCGGCGCATCTACGACAACATCACCAAGGCGGCGCGCTTCGTGTTCGCCGTGCACATGCCGATCATCGCGCTGGCGCTGGTGCCGGCCCTGCTGCACTGGCCGGTGCTGCTGATGCCGGTGCACATTGCGCTGCTGGAGCTGCTGATCGATCCGGCCTGTTCCATCGTGTTCGAGGCCGAGCC
>JBDSUI010000261.1:0-9430 GCA_039927795.1 Pseudoxanthomonas sp. | reverse complement strand
CCGGCTTCGGCAAGGAATTCACCAATGCCGGCAACGGTGAGTGGGCGGGCAAGATGCACGACGACTTGCTGGACGCGGTGCAGTGGGCGGTCAAGACGGGCGTCAGCACCGAGGACCAGGTGGCGATTATGGGTGGCAGCTATGGCGGCTACGCCACGCTGGTGGGGCTGACCTTCACTCCGGACGCCTTCAAGTGCGGCGTGGACATTGTGGGCCCGTCCAACCTCAACACCTTGCTGAGCACCGTGCCGGCCTACTGGGCCAGCTTCTACGAGCAACTGGCCAAGCGCATGGGCGACCCGCGCACCGAAGAAGGCAAGCAGTGGCTGCTGGAACGCTCGCCGCTGGGCCGCGCCGACAGGATCAGCAAACCCCTGCTGATAGGCCAGGGTGCCAACGACCCACGCGTGAAGCAGGCCGAAGCCGATCAGATAGTCAACGCGATGAAGGCCAGGAACATCCCCGTGACCTACGTGCTGTTCCCCGATGAAGGCCACGGATTCGCGCGGCCGGCCAACAGCAAGGCCTTCAATGCGGTGGCAGAAGGTTTCCTGGGCCAGTGCCTGGGCGGACGCGCCGAACCCATCGGCAATGACTTCGCAGGCTCCAGCATCAGCGTGCCTACCGGCGCCGAGGGCGTGCCTGGACTGGTGGAAGCATTGAAGACGCACAAGCAGGCCATCAGGAAGTAGGACCACGGCAAGACGGACACGGGCACGGGCATGGTGATGCTCTTGTTCGTCATTCCGAAGCCGGGTGACGACTGTGAGCAATCACGAGAGGGAGGCTTCATGACCACGGCCAACGCCCAGTGCCTCTGCGGTGACGTAAACCTGCACGCCACGCTGCCCAGCAAATGGGCAGCCCACTGTCATTGCAGTCTGTGCCGTCGGGCCCATGGCGCGGCCTTCGTGACCTGGCTAGGCATGGAAGCCACCCGCTGCAGCATTGATGACCCTGGCCATCATCTGCGCTGGTACCCATCCACGCCTGGCGCCGAACGCGGATTCTGCAGCCGGTGCGGCACGACGATGTTCTTCCGCTCCAGCCGCTGGCCGGGCGAACTGCATATCGCCCTGGCCCACTTCACCACGCCGGTTGATAGAGCCCCGCAGCTGCATGTGCACTGGCAGGACCGCGTGCCTTGGGCAGATGTGGATCCCCAAGACGGCTTCGCTAGAAAATCATAGTCCGGGGAGCCGTTCGCTTTGCCACGCCCGCTAGATCCGAGCCGTGCACGGATGCCCCACTTCGGCCTTGTATATCCGGGCTTTCTAGGATGCTTTCTGCGCGGGTCAAAAGCATCCGAGCAAGCTCGGATCCACAAAGGAAAGGCGAAGGCATCCGAGCAAGCTCGGATCTACTAAATAAAGGCGAAGACACGGGAGCTCGTTCGGCTCTACAACGCTGCAGGATTGGTGGTAGGTATTTCGGTGTGCCAGATCTCGCCGGCCGGATCCAGTTCCATCGTCACCATGTCCTCGCCGCGCCAGCCGAAACCACAGATGGCCATGGCCCCGTCGCTGATGTGATCCAGCCCGAACGCATGTTCCAGCGGAATCTCGTTGATGGCGCAGGTGATGTAAGCGGCCAGGCCGGCCTCGGTTGCCGACAGATACAGGGTTTGCGAAAGATGGCCCGCCTCCAGCGTCACCGCGCGATAGGCCTTGGCGTGGCTGCGGTACTTCCAGAACGTGCGGTCGTAGCGCGGGGCAAGCAGCACCATCACGTGGGCATTGGCGAACCAGTGCTGTTCGGCCACTGCGGCCATGGCCAGTGCGTGCAGCGATTGCTGCGGTGCGGGCATGGGTTCCAGGGCGTGGAAGATCGAGTGATAGTGGTACAGGCCGGGCGCCAGGCCTTCCACGTTCTGCACCATCAGGTAAGCCTCGATGGGATGCAGGCCGCCGCCGGAAGGACTGCTTTTCTTGAGGAATACCGTGTCCTCGCTGACCCGCACATGGGACTGGGCTGAAAACACCCGCTCCATCATTTGCGCGAGCAACGCATAGGACAGTGGCTTTTCGGTATCGAAGTTGCGGCAGGTGGCACGGCGCGCGAGCAGCCGGTCGAAGTCGGTGCGTGCGGTGCGTGGCAAGGCGATGCGTTGGCTGTCATCGCCGAGGTCCAGCGCCTCCACCGGGGGCGCACCCAGAACTTCGCGCAGCTCGCCCGCGGTTTCGGTACCGGTGTCCTGCATGGCCTGGACGGCATCGGCATCATCCCAGCGGGTAAAGGCATGCAGGGTCGCGGCCAGCGGATGCCAGTGCACCCGGCGCAGGGCTTCATCGCGTTCGCGCAACGGCGCGTGGCGCTTGCCGGAGCCAAGCACCAGTCCGGTTTTCAACAGCCGCTTGAGCGCGGCAGCGGCTTCGCCGGCCAACTCGCGGCTGTCGGTCCATTGTTCCGGACTGAGCGCACCCAGCAGCTCCCGCTCGATGGCATCGACTTCAACTTCCTCACCCACGTGCGGGGCCAATGCCAGCCAGCGACGCTCGCGCTGCAGTCCCGTGCCGCCGGCAAGCAAGGCCGCAAGGTCGAAGCCGACTTCTTCGCGTGGTTCCAGGTACATGGTTTTGCAACGACGAATCAGCATCCGGCAGGAGTCCTTGTTCCCAAACTGCATCAATTTGACAGGAGGGGAGGCGTGATAACTATTCCCCGCACTCCGATTAACCACCCTTCCATCATCAGAGGACGAACATGCGCGCAAATACTATCGGTCGCGACTCCGTTGCACCATCGACAAAGAAGAAAGCGTCTGCACTGGACCCACAACTCGCCGACAAGTTGCTTGAATTGCTGGGCACCGACGATGTGTTCCGCCAGTTGTTCAAGAACAATCCTCAACAGGCTCTGGAGAAGATCGGCTTCTTTGGCATCGCCCACGGAGGTATCACCCGCTGGCTGCTTTCTGGGATCAAAAAGCTGGCGTCGAAAGCTGCAATCCTGGAGTCAAGAACCGAACTGAAAGCCATGCTGACTGCGGCTCTGGGCATGACGCCCATTCATTCAAACATTGCTTCCAAAGCAGGTCCACTCAAACGATCAATCTGACCTGCAGAGTAATCAATCCGTGAGCACTGAGCAGTTGATGCTGACCCAGGGCGGGAATTTGTCTACGAAGCAAGTCTCCGTTGACTCTCGCCTTGCGATTACCGTGGCGCCACCTGAGCCGATCAGGAGACTCTGCATCAACTCGCCAGCATGGGGTAGAGCTGGCAGTGTGATAGTTGTCTAGCGCTGCAGACAAAGTTAGATTGCATCCTGACCAGCCTGCAACGGGCCTGGCAAGGGGACAACATGGCAACTAAGAAGACCGGCGCGTCAGGGAAGGCTGCGCCATTGGATCCGAAGGTCGCGGGCAAGCTGTTGGACAAGCTGACAACCGACAACGAGTTTCGCCGGCTGTTCAAGAAAGACCCTAAAGCCGCCCTGATACAGGCTGGCCACAAGTTGCCTAAAGGAGATGCCGAGGCCGAGGCACGCTTCGAACAGCTTTGCGCATGTTCGCAGGTCCAGAGCATTGCACCCAAAGCCGACATCCTGAAGGCCAGGCAAGAGATCTTGGCCAACTTGACCGCCGGCCTAGGACACCAACCCATTCAATTGAACGCGTCCAGCGCCGTCCTTCGCACGCGCAAATGATCCGGCAGTTTGGCCGGCGGCCAACGCCGGTCAAACACTTCCAGCTGAGCCCGCGCGTCATCGGCACGCCCTTGTTTTGCAAGCAGTTCGGCGGTGGCCAAGTGGCTCAGGGTCGTGTCAGCGACATTGAGCGGCTGCTGACACCATCCGCAACCCTGTTCGATATATGCCATTCCACGGTGGGCTTCCAGCCAGTCCGCCTGCTTCTTGGCTTGGTCGACTTTGCCGCCGGCGACATAGGCCGAAAGCAACAGTGTGTGGGCTTGGAAGGGCGGATCACCTTTGAGCAGCCGCTCGAGCCGCGCGATCGCAGCGTCAGATTTTCCATTGAGCAGCGCTTCACCAGCCTGCAAAACCTCGACAAGTCCTGCTACCGGCTCTACTTGGAACACTCCAGGATGTTCGCCGAGCTTTTGCAATACACGTTGTGCTGGACCACGCGCGCCCATGCGCTGCGCGAGTAGCGCCCCCGAGATTGCCCCATACGCATCGGCCACGGCGTCGCTGTTACTGCGGGGCGCTTGCATGGCGGCAAGCGTGGTCGTCACCAGCTCATCCACTGTCCGCAGCGCCTGTTTTTCATTCCCACTCAACCATTCACTGATCGCAAGCGGATATAGCGCACTGCGGGCGGCGGTCGTTCCGGTTTCCGGGTAAGTCTTCAGCAGCGACGCTTCGCGGCTGGCTGCACCCCAATCTGCCTGATCCAGTTGCAGTGTGACTTGGTCAAATCGCACGCCTGTGTTCTTGGCAACGTGCACCCGCTGCCACGCCTTGCCCGCATCGGCGAACTTGCCCTGCGCCGCATATATCAAGACTTTGCGCACCGCCGCGGCCTGCACGCCTTGAGCCAGTGCGAACGATTGCATCTTGTCTGCGTCCGCGTAGCGTCCTTGGGCCAGGAGGAAATCGCCTACTAGACGCCGGGTCTGGGCATAGGCTGGGTTCTTCGGCGAATCGGCACGTCGGGCAGCGGCCAAACCATCCGCGTAACGATTCCGCTCGATCATGAGATAGGCCACGTTCATGGCCGCCGGAAAGTCATCCGGATACAGGTTCGCCATGCGTTCCCACTTCCCGAGTTCATGCGCGGGCGCATCGATGCGCGCCGCCCAGGCCTCCAGATACAGCTGGTCGCGTGGAGTCAGCTTGTTGCGAAAGGATTGGGCCCGCCGGAGATGGGCGAGACCGGCAGATTCATTGTTGTTTGCCTGCTCGACCCGCAACAATCCGATTTCGGCGAGTGCGAAAGCAGGGTCAAGTTCCACTGCATGCGCGTAATAGCCTCCGGCAGCGGGGTAGTCGCTGTGCGCAAAAGCTTTCTGTCCCAGCGCATAGGATCTGAGCGCGTCGAGATTCGCTGACGTGACTTGCGGCAATGGCTCCGAGTCTTTGTCGATGGAAGCCAGCGCCTCGCCCAGCGCTCCGCGAAGCTTGGCAGTTACCTTGTCGATTGAATCGAGCGCCGAGCCCGCGCCTGCGCCATCGGCGGTTTCAGCATAGACCGTCGTCTGCGTGCGCGGATCAATCACCTCGGCACTGAACCGCACGCGCCCGCCCACTTCCGACACCGTCGGCAGGATCACTGCACGTGCACCGTCGCGCAATGCAATTTCCGAGGCGACCGCGCGGTCCAACAACGTATCGGGTTTTCGCTGCATGCGCGCAAGCGTGTCGCGCGCCTTCATGTCGCTCAGCAGATTGACGTAGCGCGACTGTTCCAGGCTGATGCGGAAGGCTTCCGCCAGCGAATCGTCCAGCACCTTCTCGCCGGTCAGGTTGCGCAGGTCGCCGACCACCACCCAGTCGCGCTCGGCGAAGGCGATTGCCGGCTGCGGCTTGGTCAGGAACCACACGCCCACCCCCAGCCCGACCACCAGCAACAGTTCGGCTGCCAGTGCTGCCGGGCGGCGCCACAGCGGCGTATCCCGCCATGCTTTGGGAATGCTGGCCGGCGCGCGCAGCGGTGCCAAACCGACCTCGCCGACCTCGTAGATCTCCTGCGCCTGCAACACGCCCTTGAAGCGCCAGTGGCCGTACGACTTCCACAACAGGTTGCTGCCACGTTCGCCCAGCTCGCGCGAAGCACGGCGCGTCAGCGACTCGGCCACAGCCGACAGCAGGATCTGGCCAGGGCGCGCCAGTGACATCAGGCGCGCGGCCATCGGCTTGGCCAGGCCTTCCACTTCCAGTGGCTTGGCCCCGACCTGCACGGCCGCGTCGCTGTTCTTCCAGGTGAGCACCTCGCCGACATGCAGTCCCGCCCGCGCCTGCAACTGCAGTCCGCGCGACACGCCCAGATCGTGCAGGCCGCGGGTGTAGTCCAGTGCAAAGCCCAGACCGTCGATGGGACGCTCAAACAGCAACAGCAACCCATCGGAACGGTCGATCAGGCGCCCGCGCCAGGCCTGCTGAAGTTTCAGCACCAGACGGTCGTGTTCGCGGAACAGTTCGGATGCCGGCAGATCACCCATTCGCTCCACCAATCCGGTCGAATCAACCAGATCAGTGAGCAACAGCGTGCGCAGCTGAGGGCCTTCGGAAGCGTTGCGTGCCATATCGTCCATCCCTGTTGAGAGTCCTTTCTCAGTCCTGCCACTCGACGCGATTGCCGCCTACACTCTTGGCCCGGTACAGGGCCTTGTCGGCCTGCGCGTACCAGTCATTCCAGTCGCGCTCCGGATCCATCAGGCAGGCACCGACACTAAGGGTAGCAATCAAGGGCGGTGATGGTTGCATCTGCTGTAGTGCATACGCCGTGCTGACCACGAAGTCGGCGTAGCGCAACATTTCGTCGCGGTGCTGGGCGCGCAACAGCAGGCAGAATTCGTCGCCGCCCAGGCGGCAGGCGAAATCCTGCGAGCCGGCCAGCGAACGCAGGATGTTGGCAACGCTCTGCAGCACGCGGTCGCCTATCAAGTGGCCGTGCACGTCGTTGACGTCCTTGAACCGGTCGCAGTCGATAAGCAGCAGACCGTACCCCTTGAAGCCGCCGTTGAGCCGGCCTTGTTCCAGATAGGTCGCCAGTCCGCGACGGTTGTAGAGCGAGGTCAGCTCATCGGTGCGATTGAGTTCCTCGCTCTGGTTGAGCCGGTGCGAAGTCACGCGCAGGCTGTCCAACGCGGTCTGCAACTCCTGGTTGCGCCGACGCAGGCGATGGATCAGCCCCTGCTCGTTGGACACCACGCGCATGATGGCGCGGCGCAGGAAATAGGAAACAAGCGTCGCGTTGCGGTCAACCAACACCTGGAATTCGGTGTTCTGCATTTCCAGCAGCACGCCATCAACCAGCACGGTAGCCGAGGCGCTGCGCGAATGGTCGCCGATCAGCAGACCCAGTTCGCCAAAGAATTCGCGTGGCCCAAGTTGTTTGTCGCTGAGGTCATCGCCGAAATCCAGCGCCACCGCACCTTGCAGGATGACAAACATGCTGGTGCCGGTTTCGCCGCGCATGAACAGCTTCTCGCCCGCTGCCACGGGACGCGCCCGGCCGACCATCGCAAACAGCTCGCACTCGGTCGCTGACAGGATTGCCGTGGTTGGATCGTTGGGCAGTTCTTCTGGCATCGGGTGCGCCGGCTTGTAGTCAGCGACCCCTGCCACGATATCCGTATTCATCTGACGCCCCAGGTCACGAATCCGGAGAATAGCACCGCCACGCTACCACCATATGCCACTTTCCAGGTCCTGGCGCCGGACGCCCGTTAAGGCGATCCGGGGTCGGGCGGATCGCAGCCGTGCCGTGACCCGAAGCTAGCCGGGATTTAGCGCGGCCCGCCTCTCAGCTCGTCCAGCACAAGTAGCCACCCGTAGCGCCCGCGCTGTGGTCCGGATTGGCGCGCTGGAACGGCTTGATTACGGGCGGCATACCGAGCTGGTACAAACGCTTCTGCTGACTTCCATGTTGGAACGGGCCCGCTCCCGGTCAGCACGAATCTGTGCGACGGCTTTGCATACCCGAGTGACCTGATTACTTCCTGTCTTCTTCACCCGCTCGCAGACAACGCGCTCGTCGTCCGTATTGTTGACTGCAGCCGAGCAACCTCTAGAAGGACGAATACCTTGTCCTGTTCCGCAATGATCGCGTCCCGCTTCACGGCAGGCATGTCCTCATACCTGCCGCTTTGCTGAAGCACCCCAGCCCTGATTTCCTGCTGTTGGTCCAGTATGCGGGCCACCGACCCGGTCCTTTCCTCAGCGCCAGCCACCCCACATACGGGCGCCAAAAGGAGGGCCAGAAACACAATTGTTGACGCACGCATGAGTGGATCCACTGACAGGTTCAAGCCAGGAAATAGCCTACAACTTTCGGCCTGTCAGCTTTGCCCCGATCATGCCGCCTTGCCACCATCAAACTGCTCTTCCTCGGTCGAGCCCTTCAGCGCGGTGGTCGAGGATTGGCCCTGCTGGATGGCCTGGGTCACAGCATCGAAATAGCCGGTGCCCACTTCACGCTGATGCTTGACTGCGGTGAAGCCCCGGTCGGCGGCAGCGAACTCGGCTTCCTGCAGCTCCACGAAGGCGCTCATCTGGCGGCGTGCATAGCCGTGCGCCAGGTTGAACATGGAATAGTTCAACGCATGGAAGCCGGCCAGGGTGATGAACTGGAACTTGTAGCCGTACTTGGCGATCTCGACCTGGAACTTGGCGATGGTGGCGTCGTCCAGGTTCTTCTTCCAGTTGAAGGAAGGCGAGCAGTTGTAGGCCAGCAGTTTGCCCGGGAACTTGGCGTGGATCGCTTCGGCAAACTTGCGCGCAAACTCCAGGTCCGGCTTGCCGGTTTCACACCAGACCAGGTCGGCGTAGGGCGCGTAGGCCAGACCGCGGCTGATCGCCTGGTCCAGACCGTTATTGGTCTTGTAGAAACCTTCGACGGTGCGCTCGCCGGTGACAAATGCCTTGTCATTGGGGTCGATGTCGCTGGTCAGCAGGTCGGCGGCTTCGGCATCGGTACGCGCGACCAGCAAGGTCGGCACGCCCATGACGTCGGCGGCCAGGCGCGCGGCGTTCAACTTCTCGATCGCCTCGCGGGTCGGCACCAGGACCTTGCCACCCATGTGGCCGCACTTCTTCACTGCCGCCAGCTGGTCTTCGAAATGCACGCCGGCCGCGCCGGCTTCGATCATCGCCTTCATCAACTCGAAGGCATTCAGCACGCCACCGAAACCGGCTTCGGCGTCGGCCACGATCGGCTGCAGGTAGTCGACGCTGTCATCGCCTTCGGCATGGTTCAACTGGTCTGCGCGCAACAGCGTGTTGTTGATGCGCTTGACCACTGCAGGTACCGAATCGGCCGGGTACAGCGACTGGTCCGGATACATCTGACCGGCCAGGTTGGCGTCGGCGGCGACTTGCCAGCCAGACAGATAGATGGCCTTCAAGCCAGCCTTGACCTGTTGCATGGCCTGGTTGCCGGTCAGCGCGCCCAGCGCGTTGACGAAGTCTTCTTTCTGCAGGTATCCCCACAGCTTCTCGGCACCCAGGCGCGCCAGGGAATGCTCCACGTGCACGGTGCCACGCAGGCGCACGACGTCGGCGGCAGTGTAGTTGCGGGTGATGCCAGCCCAGCGCGGATTGGTGTCCCATTCTTTCTGGATCTGTTCGGCGGTCTGCAGTGTGCTCATGGTGTTTCTCTTCCGTGGTTGAAGGGTATGTGGTCGTAGGAGCAGCCCATGGCCGCGAGCGCTTGCTTGTGGCGTACAAAAGCTCGCGGCAATGGGCCGCTCCTACCAATCGGTCAATCGAGGTATTCGTAGGCCGGCAAGGTCAGGAATTCGGCCAG
>JBDSUI010000260.1:0-9831 GCA_039927795.1 Pseudoxanthomonas sp. | reverse complement strand
CTACCGTGGCCTTGATCAGGCCGATGCGCAGCAATAGCGACTCGCCTGCGGAAAGACCGCCATTGCCTTCGTAACGGTCGATGGAAGCAGACAAGCCCCGTGCCTGTTCGGAGCGTTCCACCGCGCCTAGAGCGGCCGCATGCTTCAGGAATTCGCGCATATGTGCTTCGAACGCCTGCCGCTGATCCCATGCTTGTGCCTGCGGCGAACTGCGAAGTGTCTGCAGGGCCGCAGGGGATGGTGTCGCGGGCGCAGGCGCCAACACGGCCGCAGTGGCGGGCGCCTCCGGCGCCTGGTTCTTGATAATCCAGCGGGCGCCGGCCAACAACGCCAGCAAGGCAAGCGCGGCGAGCGTAAGTCTGAGTGAAAGCTTCATCGTCTGTTGGCGTCGCTGCAGCAGCACTGCAGCGACGCGCCTGAGGCTCAGCCGAGCAACTGGTCGACTGTCCAGTACAGCAGGTTGAATGGTTTGGCGCGATCGGCCTGATCGCTCTGTTCACTGGCATCGAGCACCTTGCCCTGGCCGTCCATCACGCTGTCGATGAAGTTCTTCAGCTGCAGGTTCTGCGCCTGGATGTCCGCGTTCTTGAAGTCGACAATGGTGGTGCAGTGGCTCTCGTTGAGCGCCCGATACTGCGGGAAATAGCCGCCGAAGTTGTCCAGTCCGTTGAGTCGCTGCGCCAGGCGACCCGTATCGATGTCCCAGCGTGCATGGATCTGCTGTTCCTTGGCAGCCTGGGTCGGTGCGTTGTAGATATCCGGATAGAAGCGTTCGTAGGAGTAGCCGGAAAAGTTGAGATCCTTCCAGAAATGGGTGTGGCCCAGGCGGTCATTGGGAAACTTGGCCGACAGGCCGGTATACAGCGATCCCAGTTCCCCCAGATTGAATTGCGGCATGCCGCTGGCCAGGTAGGGAAGCGGCCCGTTGGCGGCGTCCAGTCCCCACGCGGTGCGGATCAGCGACATCAAGGGCTGCGACGGGTATTCCTGCGGATTGCCGTTGGCTGGGGTGGGGAAGATAGGGCCGGAATCGTTGATCAGGTAGCTGCGTGTTGGGGCCATGTCGCGCCGCGTGGGGTAGTAGTTGGTCAGGCTGCCCGCACCGCCGGCACTGCAACCGGTGGAAAGCATCTGCGTTGGACGCGGCAGGTTGTCCTTCAACCACGCGGTCACCGCACGCATGTTGCGTACGCCGTTGTGGTGCCAGACCAGCGGGGCCGCCTGGTTGGTGGGGTCGTTATAGACCGCCACCTTGTCGCCACTGTAGATATCGCCGGTGCAGTACGGCACGTAGACCATGTTCCACTGTTGGGTCTTCACCGAATCGAAGGGACTGATACGGGTAACGAATGGGCTGACCAGGCTGGAACCGGGGTTGAGCAGGCTCATGTAGTCGTTGGGAATGCCGTTTGGATTGCGCGCGCCACGCACGCCGGTCTGGCCGGTGCAGCTGGCGTAATCCCAGCAGGCCCCACCACCTTCCATGTACAGAATGGTATTGCGGGTGTTGGCTGTGCGATTGACGAAGAATTTGTAGGGCGAACCATCGCCACATACCGCGCCGGTTTCCGGCGACAGCTGCACGGTCTGCCATTGGCTGTAGGCGCCTGGCCTGAAGCCATCAGGGAAACCGGAAGGATTGGTGCGCAGGGGATAGTTGCCCTGGCGCTGTGCGGATGTGACCTTGTTGTCGGCCTTCGGCGGAAATACAAGATTCGCCAACGTCTGCCAGGTGCTGTAGTCGCCTTGTTCGGCTTTGAGGGGCAATGCGGTGAGCAGGGTCACTGCACTTGCCGCGATTACGACGGTGAAACGTCCGGATGCTGCCATGTGCGGATCCTCCGAAATGAACTGTGGAACGGCGGGGTGGTTGAGCCGAAAACAGCGCGGGGGCGGCTCCATGCAACGGGGTACGGATTAGCACCCGGCGGGCAGCTTGGCCATCACGGCGTGTGCTGCGGTGTTGTTTGGCTGGTTTTGCCCTCGATTTGGCCGGCATTTCCCCCGCCCGCGACGTCCAGGGTGGTGGCTTTCCTGCGACGCAGCATTCAAATGCGTTGATCCCGCGGCCGTCGGCAGTGAGCATGCAAACGGGAGCACTGAGCGCCCATTCGCGCGACATGGCTACCGGCAAGCAGGCGGGCAGGCACCTGATCAGGCGCCAGCGGGTGGGCCAATATTGTTGGCCGCCAATGCAAGTGCGAGTCTGTGTGCGGCGGCGTCCAGCAGGCCCGGCGGGGCCGGCAGTGGACTCGCAGCAGGAAGTTCAGCCGCAGCCAGCGATCAGCGCACGACTACCGTCGTGGCCTTGTTGGCGATGAGGTAGGGCTTCAGGTCCTCGATCTGGCTGACCTTGCCGATTGCACGCTGGGCAAACTTGAGCCCGGTGATGCGTACATGGCAGTTCTGGAACGGTCGTTCCTTGTCCTTGCCCTTGGAGCAGTACACGACCCGGCCATCACGGTCCCAGCCCAGCACCAGACGCTCCTGGTTGTGGCTGGTGCGGTAGATCCAGCCTTTCTGGATATCGGATTCGGACATGGCCATGCGCTGTTCTCGATGAAGTTGATAGCGGAAAAGTTGGTGCTTCTGCGAAGAAGTTATTCGCCGGGCTTGGCGGCTGAGGTCGGTGCTTTCGATCCAGCGCGTCGTGCCAGCACCGCTTCGCGATGGGCGATGTAGGCGTTGGCGCCGAAGATGATACCTGCGCCCAGCAAGGTCCAGTGATCAAGCGGTTCATCAAACAGCCACCAGCCGAACAGCACCACCAGCGGCAGCTGCATGAAAGTGATCGGGGTCAGCGCGGATACTTCGCCCAGGCTTAGCGCGCGCGTCCACAACATGTGCCCGCCCGTACCCAGGACACCGGCGGCGATCACCCACAGCCAGGCGCTTCCCTGTGGCCATTCCCATACTGCCAGTGCCGGCAACAGCGACATCGGTACCCACAGCAGGGTGGTGTAGATGACGATGCGGTCGGCCGGCTCGGTCGCCGACAGCTGCTTGATCTGGATCGCCACGATGCTGCTCAACACCGCCGCCAGCACGGCCACGATTGCGTTGACGCTGAATTCGGCCGAGCCTGGTCGAACGATGATGAGCACACCGACAAACCCCAGGATGACTGCGGTCCAGCGCCGCGCACGCACCTGTTCTCCCAGCATCGCCGCAGCGGCGATGGTCACGAACAACGGGGTGGAATAGGACAGCGACACCGCCTGCGCCAGCGGCAGGTGGCCAATGGCCCAGAACCCGCACAGCATCGAGCAGATGCCGATCAGGCAGCGAAACAGATATTTGGGGAACTGGGTGGTGCGCAGTAATCCCGGGCCGTGTTGCAGCAGCAACGGCAGGGCGGCCATCAGTCCGAAGAAGTTGCGGAAGAAGGCGATCTCGAAAGCATGCAGGCTGGCCGAAGCCAGCCGGATCATCACCACCATCATGCCGAAAAACAGGGTGCTGCCCAGCATCAGCAGCGCGGCGCGGACAGGGGTCGGCAGGGGGCTCATGGCTGGCCTGCTACCAGCACGCACCGATGATCTTCGGTTCCGGCTCGATCGCCACGCCGAAACGGGTCAGCACCGAGTCGGCGATCTTGCGCGCCAGGGCCAGCAGCTGCGCCCCGCTTGCGTTGCCATGGTTGACCAGCACCAGCGCATGGCTGGCGGCCACCCCGGCGTCACCTTCGCGATAGCCTTTCCAGCCGCAGCTTTCAATCATCCAGGCGGCCGAGACCTTGCGGGTGTCGCTGGAGTCACCACCGAACAGTGGCAGTCCGGGATGCTGCTGATGCAGCGCTTCGGCCTGGACGGCATCGATGATGGGATTCTTGAAGAAGCTGCCTGCATTGCCCAGCACCGTCGGGTCCGGCAGCTTGCGCTGACGCAGGCGTATCACCGCTGCCGCTACGTCCCGTGACTCGGGCACATGCACGCCCATGACGGCCAGTTCTTCGGCAATGCCGGCGTAGTCGAGCCGCGGCGCACGGTGCCGTGGCAAGGCGAATTCCACGGCGGTAACCAGGTAGCGATCGGGCGTGCGCTTGAACAGGCTGTCGCGGTAGGCGAAGGCGCAGCTTTCATTGTCCAGCCTGACCATGGTGCCGCGCTCCCGGTCCCAGGCGTCCACCGCATGGACGAACTCGCCGACTTCGGTGCCATAGGCGCCAATGTTCTGGATGGGTGCGGCGCCGGTGGTACCGGGAATCAGTGCCAGGTTCTCGAACCCGCACAGGCCCAGCTCCAGCGAGCGCAGGACCAGCGCATGCCATGGCACGCCGGCCTCGGCCCTGAGCAGGGCAGTGCTGCCGTCGTCGTCGATGATCTCGACGCGATGGGTATCGAAGGCCAGCACCGGCACTTCCGGATCGCCGGCAAACAGCAGGTTGCTGCCGCCGCCCACGACCAGCGGAATGCGTTTGCAGAAAGCGGGCAGCGCCAGCACCTCGGGCAAAGCCTCGATGTCCTGGATTTCGAACAGTTGACTGGCGCGGACCGCAATGCCGAACGTATTGCGCAAACGGAGGTCGGCGTTGGCCGTCAGCCGGTACTTCTGCTTCATGCAGGCGCGACCGGGCCGCCACTGCGGTGCTCACGCCGCCGCCGGATCGCGTCCACGCATTCGCGCACCAGTTCCGGTCCGCGATACACCAGACCGGTGTAGCACTGCACCAGGGCGGCGCCGGCCGACATTTTTGCCACCGCATCGGCGCCAGACAGGATGCCGCCCACGCCCACCACCGGGATGCTGTCGGGCAGGCGGGTACGCAGCTTGCGCAGGACCATGGTTGACTGGTTCATCAGCGGCGCCCCGGACAGGCCGCCGGTTTCGCGTGCCAGCTTGTGGCCCTGCACGCTGATGCGCGAGACCGTGGTGTTGGTCGCGATGACCCCGTCAACGGAAAGATCGCGCAACACCCGGGCCACCGCATCGATGTCTTCGTCGGACAGGTCCGGCGCAATCTTGACCAGCATCGGCACGCGCTTGCCATGCTGCGAGCCCAGCTCTTCCTGCGACTCGCGCAGCGTGCCTATCAACTGGCGCAACGCCTGCTCTTCCTGCAGTTCGCGCAGGCCGGCGGTGTTGGGCGAGGAGATGTTGACGGTGATGTAATCGGCCAGTGGGTAGACGCGTTCCAGGCAATACAGATAATCGGAGGCCGCGCGCTCGTTGGAGGTGTCCTTGTTGCGGCCAATGTTGATGCCCAACAAGCCAGTTTTGCGGCGCGCGCGTTCCACGTTGCGGACCAGCGCCTCCACGCCCTGGTTGTTGAAGCCCAGGCGATTGATCACCGCCTGGTGCTGCGGCAGGCGGAACATGCGCGGCTTGGGATTGCCGGGCTGCGCGCGCGGCGTCACCGTGCCGATTTCGACCGAGCCGAAACCCAGCGCCAGCAAGGCGTCGATATACGCACCGTTCTTGTCCAGTCCTGCGGCCAGTCCTACCGGGTTGGGAAAGGTCAGGCCAAAGGCCTTGGTCGGCAGCGGTTCGATCTTCCCGGCCAGCAGCGGGTAGGTGCCGGTGCGGTAAGCCAGTTCAATGGCCTGCAGACCCAGTCCGTGGGCGGATTCTGCATTGAGTCCGAACAGGAAGGGGCGGGCCAGGCTGTACATCCCTCAGCGCGTGCCAAGCCAGGCCAGGCCGCCGAAGAACAGCACGAATGCCATGATCCCCAGCACCCACAGCACTACCGAGACCCAGCCCATGATCAGGCCAGCCACAGCCATGCCGTCGCCACCCAAGGCCGGGTTCTGGCGGATTTCCTTGCGCGCCATGTGCCCGGTGACGATGGCGGCGAGGCTGCCCAGCAAAGGCAGCAGGGTCCAGCCCAGGATGCCTGCCACCAGGCTGATGATGGACAGGGAACTGTTCTGTCGTACGAGACCATTCATTGCCGAACTTCCTTGATGCGGGTGAGGGGATTGATGAAAAATCAGAGGTCGAACTTGATGCCCTGGGCGAGCGGCAACGAATCGGAATAGTTGATGGTGTTGGTCTGGCGGCGCATGTAGACCTTCCACGCATCCGAGCCTGATTCGCGGCCGCCGCCGGTTTCTTTTTCACCACCGAAGGCGCCACCAATCTCGGCGCCGCTGGTGCCGATGTTGACGTTGGCGATGCCGCAGTCGGAGCCGGCCGCGGACAGGAACTGCTCGGCCGCCTTCAGGTTCTGGGTGAAGATTGACGACGACAGGCCTTGCGGCACCGCATTTTGCATTTCGATCGCTTCGTCCAGGGTCTCGTACTTCATCACGTACAGAATCGGGGCAAAGGTTTCGTGCTGCACCACTTCATCGGTGTTTTTCAAGCCGGTGACGATCGCCGGCAGCACGAAATGCCCGGCGCGGTCGATGGCGGTGCCGCCTGTTTCCAGGGTGCCGCCGCTGGCCTCGGCCTTGGCAATGGAGGCCAGGAACTGTTCCACTGCATGCTTGCTGTTGAGTGGCCCCATCAGGTTGGCCGCATCCATGGGATCGCCGATCTTGCCTTCCACCTGCTTGTAGGCCTTGATCAGCGTGGCCAGCACGTTGTCGTAGATCGAGGCATGCACGATCAGGCGGCGGGTGGAGGTGCAACGCTGACCGGCGGTGCCGACCGCGCCAAAGACGATGCCGGGAATGGCCAGCTTAAGTTCGGCGGTCTGGTCCAGAATGATGGCATTGTTGCCACCCAGCTCCAGCAGGCTGCGGCCCAGGCGGTGGGCAACGCGCTCGCCCACGCGGCGGCCAACGGCAGTGGAGCCGGTGAAGCTGATCAGCGGAATGCGCTTGTCATCGACAAACTTTTCGGCCAGGTCGGTGCCGGTGTCGTTGATCAGGAAGAAGACGTCAGGAAAACCACCGGCCTTCAGTGCTTCGTTGCAGATCTTCATGCTGGCGATGGCGGTCAGCGGGGTTTTGTTGGACGGCTTCCAGATGCAGATATCGCCGCAGATGGCAGCCAGGAACGCGTTCCAGGCCCACACTGCCACCGGGAAATTGAACGCGCTGATGATTCCGACCAGGCCCAGCGGCTGGTACTGCTCGTACATGCGGTGGCCGGGGCGTTCGGAATGCATGGTGTAGCCGTAGAGCATGCGCGACTGGCCCACGGCAAAGTCGGCGATGTCGATCATTTCCTGCACTTCACCATCGCCCTCGGGCTTGGACTTGCCCATCTCCAGGGCAACCAGCGAGCCGAGTTCGTCCTTGTGCTTGCGCAGCGCCTCACCGCACAGGCGCACGGCTTCGCCACGGCGCGGCGCCGGCGTGGTCCGCCAGATATTGAAGGCGGCCTGGGCGCGGGCGACGATGCGTTCATAGTCCGCATCGCTGGTGGCTTCAACCGTTGCAATGGTTTCGCCGGTGGTCGGGTTGACTGACCGAAGCTCGCCTGCGCCGGCAGTGGTGGACCATTCGTCCCGGCCAAGATAGGTGCCGGAATTGGTCGGGCCAAGGCCAAGCGCCTTGAGCAGGTCAACGGACATGTGGAGCTCCTGAGTTCGGGATAACGCCGCAGGCGGGGGAGCGCGGCTGAAAGTGGGGGAATTTTAGCAGACACAGCCTGCGAGCCGGCCGCGCATCAGCCGCAGTACAGTTGGTGGTGCAGGCACTTTTTCGGACAGCCTGGTAGGAATGTCGCTCGCTCAGGCCTAGTCCTGCGCGGGCGATACCGGCCTGGCAGGCAGGCCATCGTCTGCCTGCCAGGCCGCAGCGCTGAGTGCGTCCAGCAGGGCCGTGACCTGCGCACGTGCCTCCAGTTCGTGGATGGGCAAGACCAGCAGATCGCCGTCGCGTGCCCATGCCAGCGTAATACGTACGGCCTCCACTTCATCCAGGCAGGTGCTGATGGCGGCGGGCAGTACGCCGTCTGCAAGCAACTGCGCACGCATGATGCCCGCCACGTCGCCGGGGGCACGGCCGCGCTCGTAGCCGGCGATGTCCTTCAGCACCACCAGATCGGGACGCGCCGTGGCTGCGGTGGACGCCACCGCACGCAGGTCGGCGTCTTCGCGGTTGCCGGCGTGCCCCAGGATCATCGCCAGCCTGCGGGCGCGCTTGTCCGCGCCAACCGCGTGCAGCAGCCCGCGCAATCCGTCGGGGTTGTGGGCGTAGTCCACAAACACTTCCAGCGTGCCAAACACCCAGCGTTGCAGCCGGCCCGGGTTGTCAGACTGCGATTGGCCGAACTGAGCCAGCGTGGCGGCAATAGTGTTGGCGTCGATGCCCAGCGCCGTGGCGGTCAACGCTGCCCCGGCGAGGTTGGCGATGTTGTAGGTGGCCCGCCCCTGCAGGGTCAACGGCATGGCCAGCACGTTGCCCAGGTCGTGGGTGGTGTCGTTGAAATGCAGCAGCAGCCGGCCATCGCGAACGCCACTGGTGGCCCCGCCGGCGGCGCGCTGCCGGGCCAGCAAGGGCAGGTCGAAATCCAGTGCGAACCAGCCCAGCGGACAGGTCAGGGCAGTGGACTGGCGGACCAGCACCGGATCGTCAGCGTTGAGGACCAGCAGCCCATGCGAATCAATGGCGCGTGCCACCACCAGCTTGACCGTGGCCAGGTCATCCAGGTCATGAATGCCGTATTCGCCGAAATGATCCGGCGCGATGTTGGTGACAATGGCGGCGTTGGCATTGGCCACGGCCAGGCCACGGCGCAACATGCCGCCCCGTGCAGTTTCCAGGATCGCCGCCTGCGCCTGGCCTTGCCGCAGCGCGGTGCGTGCGCCGGTAGGACCAGAGAAGTCGCCTGCTTCCAGAGCGGCGCCTTCGAAAAAAACGCCGTCGGTGCAGCTGTGCGCGGTGCGCCAGCCATGCGCGCGGGTCATGGCGGCCAGCAGGCGCACGGTGGTGGTCTTGCCGTTGGAGCCGGTGACCAGCACGGTGGGAATCGCATGCAACTTCGCCCACGGCACGGCATCGGGCGCAGGCAGTTCGTCGACGAACCAGGTGCGGCCGCCGTCGCCTTGGCCGATGGTGGCCTCGGCATCATCGGCGAGGAAGGGCAGGTGCTGTGCTGCGGTGGCATCCATCAGTGCAATCAGCGCAGGGTGTGCCTCGGCTAGCGCGACCGCACGCAAGGTGTGCAGTGCTGACTGCTCATCCCAGGTCGCAGCATGACCCGGTGCGTTGAACGGCTGGGCCACCGGCTGCCGGTGCAGTGAGTCCAGGTCAACCGCTGCCCACCAGGCCCATTCGTTGACCTCGGTGGCGGTGTACAACTGGTCGGGTGGCGCGGTAAAGGCAAGCGAGACTCCGCTGCGATGGCGACGCAGGACGATGGCGCCTGCGGGCCAGCCGAGCGCCAGGCGCGCCGCCTCCACATTTTGCTGCCAGGCCGCCAGCGTGCTGTCGTCGAAGGGCAAGCCACGCAAGGTTTCCAGCGCAGCACCGGTGCCGTCGAAATACAGGTTGCTGCCGGTCAGCCGGCGCGAGTCCTCAAAGGGTTCTGGAAGCACGGAGGTCAGTCACTCTCTTCCCGTTCAAATACCAGGCCGCGTTCCTCGCGGATCACGCCCTCCATTTCGGCGAATGGAATTTCCTCTTCAGAAGTTTCCAGCGAAGGCAGTTCGACCCGCGGTGAGGCCTTGGCGACCTCACCCTGCGGCTGGAACTTGGTGATCTGCTTCCAGGTGCGGGTCAGGGCATCGGCGAAGATCAGGAGCAGGTCGCCGGCTTCGCCCATGCGCAGCGCCGCCTCCACCGATTGTTGCTCGTCGGGAATGATACTGATGGCGGCTTCCTCAACGCCTGCCGACTGCAGGGCCCTGGCGATGATGCGTGGCACTTCGTCGCCATCGCGGCCGCGCAATGAGTCGTCGCGGCGCACGATGTAGTGGTCGAACTTGCCGGCCAC
>JBDSUI010000259.1:0-7197 GCA_039927795.1 Pseudoxanthomonas sp. | reverse complement strand
GATTTCCTGCAGGCGTGCCAGGTCGCGGGTGACCGACAAGGTGTCCCAGATCATTGCGTGCCAACTCCGTTGCGAGCGTTCATGGGTGATCCTCGCATGTCGCGCCCCGCGCAGGCGTTTTCAGCGACACGCACCCGACGCCGCTATGGCCGCGCGATGCGAATCGTTGCGCGCGGTGCTGGCAGCGTGCCGTCGCCTGTTTCCAGTGCGAGCAGATGGAACTGAACGCCGCCGTAGCTGGCCTCATACGGCAGCTCCATGCCGGCCGGTGCCTGGGTTCCGATAGACAACGTGGCCGGGGCCAGGCCTGGCTTGCTGACCTGCAGGGTGACCGCAGCATGTCCGGCCCAGACACAGGCGACCTTGGCCGGGCAGCGGCTGTCGTTGATGTCCGTGAGCTTCACGCTGAGCGATTCGGCGGCGATCACGGCCTGCTGGCCACGGGCCAGGATCACGGTGTGGACGCGCGCCTGCTCCTGTGGCTGGCTGCCGGCATCGCCGCCGGAGGGCGTGGCGCAACCGGCCAGCGACAGCAGTACCAGGGCGATGGACGGCAGGGCGCAGGCATTGCGGAAGAGAGTGCGGGACATCGCGGCTCCAGAGGTTGCTTTGGCATGTGAGCCTAGCGTCGGTTGGCGGCACTGCTCGTGAAGCATGGCTCGTACCCTGTGCCTGACCCGACACTCGCTGTCCGGCGCCTCCCGGTGGCGCCGCAAAGACGAAGGCGCCTGGTGCCTGGGCGCAGCTGGAGTGCACATTTCAACGGCGCATGACCCGCGGCGGCCAGCATGCGAGTGTGCTTCCACGGGCGCCCGCCACGGGTGCGTTCACCCGGCACCGCCTCATGCACCGCCCACCGCGCGACAATGGCGCCTCCCCCATCGTCTGGTCGCCGCTGTCCTCGTGAGAAAGGAACGACTGCTCCCGCTGATCGTCGCCACTGCCTTGTTCATCGAGAACATGGACTCCACCGCCATTACCACGTCGCTGCCGATGATCGCCGGCGACCTGGGCGTTGAACCGGTGGCGCTGAAACTGGCGCTGACCACGTACATGCTGGCGCTGGCGGTGTTCATTCCCATCAGCGGCTGGGTCGCCGACCGCTTTGGCGCGCGGCCTACCTTCATGGCCGCGATTGCGGTGTTCCTGCTGGGTTCGATTGGCTGCGCGGTCTCTGGTTCGCTGGCCGCGCTGGTGGCGGCAAGATTCCTGCAGGGCGTGGGCGGGGCAATGATGGTGCCGGTGGGGCGGCTGGTGTTGCTGCGTACGGTACCCAAGGCGCAACTGCTGCAAGCACTGAGCTGGCTGACCATCCCCGCCCTGCTGGGCCCGATGCTGGGTCCGCCGGTCGGCGGCCTGATCACCACCTACAGCAACTGGCGCTACATCTTTCTCATCAATATTCCGATGGGTCTGCTGGGTATCTTCCTGGCGTGGAAGTACATCCCGATGCTGCGCGGCGAAGCTCGGCCACTGGACTGGCGCGGCTTCCTGCTGTCGGCACTGGGGCTGGCGCTGACCATGTTCGGCTTTGCCAGCATGGGCCGGCATCTGCTCAGCACGCCGGCGGCGTTCGGCTGCCTGCTCAGCGGCGCCGCCTTGCTGGCGTTGTATGTATGGCATTCGCGGCGGCATCCGCATCCACTGGTCGACCTGGGTCTGTTGAAGCTGCCGACCTTCCGCATCGGCGTGCTGGGCGGTTCGCTGTTCCGCATAGGCATCGGCGCCACTCCGTTCCTGCTGCCGTTGATGCTGCAGCTGGGCTTCGGTCTGAATCCGCTGCAATCTGGCTTGATCACCTTCACCTCGGCGGCGGGCGCGATGTTCATGAAGACCCTGGCCGCGCGCATCCTGCGGCGCTGGGGCTTCCGGCGGGTGATGGTCAGCAACGCCATGATTGCCTCGCTGCTGCTGTGCTGCTTCGGTCTGTTCCGCGCCGACACGCCCTACCCGCTGATCATCAGCGTGCTGCTGGTCAGCGGTTGCTTCCGCTCGCTGCAGTTCACCAGCCTCAATGCCATCGTCTACGCCGACGTCGACCCGGCACGTATGGCCCAGGCCAGCAGCCTGGCGGCGATGGCCCAGCAGATGTCGCTGGCCATCGGCATCACCATTGGCGGGTATGCACTGAGCGTGGCCAGCATGGCCACCGGGCAACCGGTCGAGGCGGTGATCAACTTCAGCTTCGCCTTCCTCACCGTCGGCCTCATCTCCGGCAGCTCGGTGTGGATGATGCTGAAGCTGACGCCCCATGCAGGCGCGGAGATGTCGGGCAAGGCCGAACCGGGCAAGGAAGTCACCGAGCCCAAGCCCGAGCAGCGCCCGGGCAACTAATGCCAACGACATATCTACGCGTAGGAGCTGCGTAAGCTGCGACCGCAGGAAGGCGGCGTTCCTTGACGACAGGACTAGAGCAGCCGAGCAAGCTCGGCTCTACCGGAGCGGGAAGCGCAGGCGAGGGGCCAGGTTGCAGACGTCCGTGCCGCCTGCAATTTCCCGCACAGGCCCGCCCTCAACTTGTAATCGTCTGCGTCAACGATTCCCAGGTCGGCGGCTCAGGCCAGTCAGCATCCTGGTTGCCATCGAGCACGCGCCGCAGGTCGCGACGGTCCACTTGCGGGGCCAGCACGTGCACCAGTTCCAGTGCGTAGTCACGCAGCACGCGTTCGCGCGGCAGCACGGCCCAGGCGATGCATTCGTTGATGGCGGCCGGTGCCGGCCAGGCGCGCAGGTCGGTGTCGGCCGACGTCACCGCCATTTCCGCCAGCAGGCCAACCCCCATACCGGCGCGCACATAGGTCTTGATAAGGTCGGCATCCAGCGCGGTCAGGGCGATGCTTGGTTGCAGGCCGACGCCGGCAAAGGCGCGCTGCAATGAGCTCTCCGCGCGCGTGGACGATTCATAGCTGATCAGCGGCTGGGCCGACAGGTCGGCCATGGTTGGCACCTTGACGCCGCGATCCAGGCCATGCCCGCGCGGCACCAGCACCAGACGACGCCAGCGGTAAAGCGGCACCGCGATGCCGGCCTGCGGTTCGTCGCCAGCGGTACTGATGATGGCGATATCCGCGTCGCCGGCGCTCAGCAGGTCCAGCGCGGCGCTTTCTCCCGCCTGCTGCAGGTGCACGCTTACTTGGGGGTAAGCACGCTTGATCTGGCCAATGGCCGGCGGCAGCACAAAGCGTGCCTGGGTGTGGGTGGTGGCCAGGATCAACTGGCCCTGGCTCTCACGGCGCTGGTTGGCCGAATAGGTGCGGATGTTGTTTGCTTCAGCCAGCACCGCGCGGGCGCGGGCAATGACTTCGACACCGGCCGGGGTAATGGCTTCCAGGCTGCGACCCTTGCGCACGAACAACAGGAAACCGAGTTCGTCTTCGAGTTGCTTGAGCTGCTTGGACAGCCCGGGCTGGGTCGCATGCACCCGCGCCGCCGCCAGTGTGATGTTGAGTTCGGCGTCGGCAATGGCCACCAGATAGCGGAGTTGGGTCAGGGTCATGGATTGGAATGGAATGGAATGGAGTTTGGGAAGGGAGCATTGCGGTCTGGCAAACAGCATGGAGGCCCGTGACTGTCGGGTACCTTCAAGCCGTCATTCCCGCGAAGGCGGGATCCCAGTGCCTTGGCTTGCAAGGGAATGACGTCGGTGACACCCCACATTCGCGGGAATACCGATCAAGCCGGAGCCGGCAAGCCATTTGAATGTAAAGGATTCTGGCGGCCGCTAAGCGACCCGCTTATAACCAAAGGTAATATGACATGCGCTGCTCGTCATTTCCGGCCGCCTATAAGCGGAAGTTAGGGTCATCAGCCCGACCGACCGACCTCGCCGTGAACCCGCCACTCTTTCCCTTGTTCGCCGATCTGCATAATCGCCCCGTGCTGGTGGTGGGTGGCGGTGCAGTTGCCGAGCGCAAGGTCGAGGCCCTGCTCCATGCCGGCGCCCTGCCCGTGGTCGGCTCACCGGACCTCACCGCTGGCCTGGAACGCTGGCTGAAGTCCGGACGCCTGCGCTGGTTGGCCGGCGAATTCCAGGAAGACTGGTTGCAGGATGTGTGGCTGGTGATCGCCGCCACCGATGACCTTGCGGTCAACCGCGCCGTAGCGGCTGCCGCCACGGCGCGTCGCATCCTGGCCAATGTGGTCGATGACGCCACATTGTCCAGCTTCCACGTGCCGGCCCTAGTCCAGCGCGGGCCGTTGCAGATCGCAATTTCCAGCGGCGGCGGCGCGCCGATGCTGGCCCGGCACCTGCGTCGGCAACTGGAAACCATGCTCGACCAGTCGCTGGGCGCGTTGGCGATGCTGCTGACACGCCAACGTGAGCGCATCCGCGCCAGATTCCCCGACACCGGTCCGCGCCGCCGCTTCTTCGAGACACTCCTGGCCGGTCCCTTGCCGCGCCTGCTACGCCAGCAACTGGACGACGACGCTGCCGACCGCTGGCTGCAGCGGGCATTGGAAGAGGAAAGCGTGTCAGCGCCGGTGGGTTCGGTGGTTCTGGTCGGTGCCGGTCCGGGTGACCCCGGCCTGGTGACCTTGAACGCCTTGCGCGCCATGAACGAGGCCGACGTCATTCTGCACGACCGCCTGGTCAGCGCCGAAGTGCTGCGTCTGGCCCGGCGTGACGCGACCCGCATTGAGGTTGGCAAATCCGCCACCGGCCACAGCATGCGCCAGGACGACATCCACGCACTGATGCTGGAACACGCGCGTGCTGGGCGGCGCGTGGTGCGGCTGAAGGGCGGCGACCCGTTTGTGTTTGGCCGTGGCGGTGAGGAACTTGAGTTCCTGCGCGCGCATGGCATTGCCTATGAAGTCGTTCCGGGCATCACCGCGGCCGTTGCCTGCGCCGCCTATGCCGGCATTCCGCTGACCCATCGCGACCACGCCCAGTCGCTGCGCCTGGTAACCGCGCATTGCAAGGATTCACTGGACACGCTGGACTGGAAATCACTGGCCCAGGAGCGCCAGACCCTGGCGGTGTACATGGGCGTGGCCGGCCTGGAAAAGCTGCGTGAACGCCTGCTGCTGGCCGGGGTCTCGCCCACCTTGCCGTTTGCCCTGGTGGAGAACGGCTCGCGGCCGCAACAGCGGGTAATTGGCGGAACCCTGGCGGCGCTGCCCGAAGCCGCGCGCCAGCATCAGGTGCAGTCGCCGGCCCTGTTGATCCTGGGTGAAGTCGCCGCGCTGGCCGACGCGCTGCACTGGTTCGGCGCCGCGCCGCTGGTCACGCCAGCGCAACCGGCTGCATCGCAACATCCTGATCCGCTCCCTGCGCCTGCGTTTTCGCAGGCCGCCTGATTCCATTCCCACGGCTCACCCTGCAAGGACCCCGCATGGCCATCTACGACAACATCCTCGACACCATCGGCCGCACGCCCGTGGTCAAGCTGCATCGCATCGCTCCCAGCCACGTCACCGTGTACGCAAAGATCGAATCATTCAATCCTGGCGGCTCGGTGAAGGACAGGCTTGCACTGGCGATCGTGCTGGACGCCGAAGCCCGCGGACTGCTCAAGCCGGGCGACACCATTGTTGAAGCCACCTCCGGCAACACCGGGGTGTCACTGGCCATGGTGGCCGCGGCACGTGGCTACAAGTTCGTGGCCACCATGGTGGAAACCTTTTCCATAGAACGTCGCAAACTGATGCGCGCCTATGGCGCGAAAGTCATCCTGACGCCTGCTGCAGAACGTGGCACCGGCATGGTTCGCCGGGCCAGGGAACTGTCCGAAGAACATGGCTGGTTCCTTGCCAGCCAGTTCGCCAATCCGGCCAATCCCGCCTATCACCGCCAGACCACGGCAGCGGAGATCCTGCGCGATTTCGCCGGCCTGCGACTGGATCATTTTGTCACCGGCTGGGGTACGGGCGGCACCCTGAGCGGCGTCGGCGAAGTGTTGAAAGTCGCGCGTCCCGAAGTCAGGATCATTGCGGCCGAACCCGCCGGCGCTTCGATGCTGCTGGGCAAGGAATGGGCCCCGCACAAGATCCAGGGCTGGACCCCGGACTTCGTGCCCGAAGTGCTCAATCGGGAAATCGTCGATGAGGTGTTGCCCGTCACCGACGTTGATTCCATCGCGACCTCGCGCCGGCTTGCAGCGGAGGAAGGTATCTTCGTCGGCATCTCCGCTGGTGCCACCGTAGCGGCGGCGCTGCAGGTCGCCGAACAGGCCAGCGCTGGTTCGGTGATCCTGGCGATGCTGCCCGACACCGGCGAGCGCTATTTCTCCACGCCACTGTTTGAAGGCGTCAACGAAGGCTCCGATGACGACTGGCTGGCCTCTATCGGCGCCGCCGCTATTCCCTGATAGCAACGCCGACAAGAAGTCCCCATGCAGCGCCGGGCCTGCCCGGCTGCTCTGCGCGGGAAACTCCGCCGCCTGCGCAGTCACTCGAAGCAGGGCTGTCGTTCAAAAGACCGTGAGCGCAGCCGAGCAAGCTCGGCTTTCCAAGGAATTACCTTGGTGTGGCGCTAAAGGCCCAGCCATAACCAGGCTGCCGCAAAACCCGCAAGCAGCAGTAGCGCCCACAGCCAGCTGTTGCTGTTGCTTTCCACACTGACTGTGGCAGCCTTGCGCGCGCTGCTCAACACCGGACTGCCAGCGTGGTCGCGTTCCGTGTCATGCGAGGGCGGCGTGCCACGCTTGACCTGCTGTCGCACCAGCTTGATCGCTTCAAGCACGTTGCCGCGATTGAACGCGTCTACTGCCGCGGCAGGAATCTCGACGCCATGCTCGCGCGCGAGCGCTTCCAGCTTGTCATCAAGCTGCAAATCCGATCCGCGTACCGGGTTTTCGCGATACGCATCCACCAGGTCCTTGGCTTC
The DNA here is from genome assembly GCA_039927795.1 of Pseudoxanthomonas sp. Taxonomy (GTDB): domain Bacteria; phylum Pseudomonadota; class Gammaproteobacteria; order Xanthomonadales; family Xanthomonadaceae; genus Pseudoxanthomonas_A. The sequence goes on along the minus strand of JBDSUI010000259.1, from coordinate 368 downwards.
CTTCAATCCCAGTCCGGTCGCCTGGCGCACGATCCGCACCGCCTCAACGACATGACCACTGGATAACGCGGCGACCGCCTCACTGGGCAGTCCATGCAACGAAGTGGCCGGGGCGGCGTGACCATCGGCCGGAACCTGCTGACGACCCGAGGCGTGCGCGTCCACCGCTTCCATCGCACCGCGCAGGTCAACGCCATGGTTGGCCTCGCGCACCAGCTTGATCGCCTCGATGCGATTGCCCTGGTTCAGTGCAGCGATCGCGGCGGCGGGCAAGCGGATTTCACGGGACATGCACGATCACCAATGGACAGAGGCGGCCACCATAGCGCATGCAGCACGGGGTTTCCTACGACTCCAGCGGCAGACCA
>JBDSUI010000258.1:0-10471 GCA_039927795.1 Pseudoxanthomonas sp. | reverse complement strand
GACCTGGACCGCTTCAAGGACATCAACGATTCACTGGGCCACGCCACCGGCGACCGCATCCTGCGTGCGGCCGCCGCGCGCGTGCAGCAGACCGTGGGCGCGCAGCACACGGTGGCCCGCCTCAGCGGGGATGAATTCACCGTGGTACTGGAAGATATCGCCTCGTTCGAAGAAGCGGAAAACATCGCCGAGAAGATCATCGATGCCTTCCGCTTGCCGCTCAGCTTCGGCGAGCGCCTGGAACTGGCGGTGTCTCCATCGATCGGCATCAGCGTGTATCCGGACCACGCCCAGGTGCCGACCGACCTGCTCAAGCACGCCGATACCGCCATGTACCAGGCCAAGGCCGCAGGCCGCCACACTTACCAGGTGTATTCGGAGGCCATGGACGAGAAGACGCGGCATCGCGCCATTCTCACCAATGCCCTGCGGCGGGCACTGGAAAACAGCGAGTTGTCGCTGGTGTTCCAGCCGCGGCTGTCCCTGGCCCAGCAGCGCATCACCGGGGCGGAGGCGCTGCTGCGCTGGAAGAGCAGGGAGTTCGGTGAAGTTTCCCCGGGGCAATTCATTCCACTGGCCGAGGAGTCCGGCCAGATCCTGGAAATCGGCGCGTGGGCCCTGCGCGAAGCCTGCCAGACCCTGCGCGACTGGCACGAGCAGGGTCTGACCGACCTGACCGTGGCGGTCAATGTGTCGGCCTTGCAACTGCAGCGCGGCGACCTGTCCGACGTGGTCGCCCAGGTACTGAGCGAAACCGGCGTACCGGCACGCTGCCTGGAACTGGAGTTGACCGAAAGCGTGATCATGGCCAACCCCGCCAAGAATGCCGATACCCTGCGCGCCTGCCGCGCACTCGGCGTCTTTATCGCCATTGACGACTTTGGCACCGGTTATTCCTCGCTCGCCTATCTGAAGCGCCTGCCCCTGACGACGCTGAAGATAGACCAGGAGTTCGTCAGTGACCTGACCCACGACACCGATGACGAAGCCATCACCAGCACAATCATCAACATGGGCCATTCGCTGTCGCTCAATGTGATTGCCGAAGGCGTGGAAACCGCCGCCCAGCTGCAGTTCCTGCACGATCACGGCTGTGACGAGATCCAGGGCCACTGGATTTCACACGCATTGGCGCCGCAGGAATGCCTGCAGTTCATGCGTGAATACGGCCAGACCCATTCCATCAAGACCACTTGCTGAGCCGCCAGTCCTGCGGCCGCGCTGGCGCTTGACCGGCTGCCCGGCCCGCCCCTATCGTGGCCGCCATGGACATTGAAGCCACCGAACAGCTCCGCACCCTGGCCTCGCGCATCCACGAGCTGGCCGATCGCTGCCAGCGCCTGATGGACGAGAACCGCAGCCTGCGCACGCAACAGGAACAACTGATTGGTGAACGCTCGCAGTTGCTGGCCAAGAACGAACAGGCGCGTTCGCGCGTGGAAGGCATGATCACCCGCCTGAAGTCGCTGGAGCAGCACACGTGAGCAGCACCGAGACGGTCAGCGTCCACCTCCTTGAGCGCGAGTACACGGTCGGCGTCGAGGCGGGCGAACGTAGCAGCCTGATGGCCGCGGCCAAGCTGCTGGACAGCAAGATGCGTGAGGTGCGCGGCAGCAACAAAATGGCCGCCGTCGATCGCGTAGCGGTGCTGGCCGCGCTCAATCTGGCCCATGAACTGCAGCAGTTGCGCGACGAATGCAGTGCGCGTGATGGCCAGTTGACGCGCGCGCTGGCTGAGTTGCATCGCAAGCTGGACGGCGTGCTGGACTCGCCACGCTGAGCAATTGCGTGCACGGCGTGGCTTGCAGCGCACATGAGAAAACGCATGCACATGTCGCCATGCACTGCGAATGAACCGGAACCGACGAACGGACTTTGCAATGCTGGCGACATCGCTATACTGATCGCGCATCCTCTGCCGTGAACGACGGCATGCAAAACATTCGCCTTGTCCCTTAATTACGACCACGGGAAGGGGACGGAAGCCGGGAGTGCAAGTCCGCCTTGTTGCGGAAAGCCCAATGGCCCCCAACTCTTCCCACTTGAACCCCGGGTTCAAGGTCGTTTCGCAGGCATCGTCATGGCGGAGGGTGTATTTTTTCTGCGAATGCATCGTGCGCTCATCCAACGCGCACGGTGTTTGCCGTCAGTTTTCAGGCTTGATCCGGGCCTGGCGCGCGGTTCCGCTCGAATTCACACCGGCCTGGTCAGTTGACTTGGCTTAGAATTCGGCAGATGACAACCGCAGCGCAAACGCCTTGATGCCCCCCGATTCCATTCACGCCAAGCGCGCCACCTTGCGCAGCGACCTGCGTGCACAGCGTCGCGCCATTCCCGCCGCACAACGTATCGCCGCCGCAGAGGCGCTGGCCAATCGCCTGCTGTTGCTGGCCATTGCACCGACCACCGGTTACGTGGCCGGTTATTGGGCCATGGACGGTGAAATCGCCCTGCACAGCTGGCAAATGCGGGCGCCGCGCGAAACGGTCTACTGCCTGCCGGTGCTGCATGGCGATAGCGAATTGCGGTTTGCGCCCTGGCGTCCCGGCGATACGCTGGTGACCAACCGCTACGGTATTCCCGAACCCGACGTCGCACCTTCCTCGGCCCTGCCTGCCCACGCCATGTCACTGGTGGTGATGCCGCTGGTGGGATTTGACCGCACTGGACAGCGGCTGGGCATGGGTGGTGGCTGGTACGATCGCAGCTTCGCGTTCCGCAACACCGCCATACCGCCGCCATGGCTGGTAGGCGTGGGCTTCGATGCCCAGCAGGTCGTGCAGCTGCCGACCGAGTCCTGGGACGTGCGCCCCGATGCGATCTGCACCGAATCTCGAACCCTGCTGGCCGAGCCCCGCCATGAGTAACCGCCAACGCTACTGGCTGATGAAGTCCGAGCCGGATGCCTTTTCCATCGACGACCTGCAGAAAGTCGGCACCGAGCCGTGGAATGGCGTGCGCAACTACCAGGCGCGCAACTTCATGCGCGACGGCATGCAGATCGGCGATGGCGTGCTGTTCTACCACTCCAATTGCACGGTGCCTGGCATCGCCGGCCTTGCCAAGGTGGCGAGCAAGGCCTACCCCGACGAAACCCAGTTCGATCGCAAGAGCCATTACCACGACCCCAAGGCCACGCGCGAGGAGCCACGCTGGATGCTGGTGGATATCGCCTTTGAGCGGAAGCTCAAGCGGGTGATTCCGCTACAGGAGATCAAGCAGCACAGCGACGCGCTGGGCGAAGGTTTCGCGCTGACCAGCAAGGGCTCGCGCCTGTCGGTGATGCCGGTCACCGTAGCGCAATGGAAACTGCTGCTGTCGCTGGAATGAACTCCTGCACATGCAGGAACGGGTCTAGACCACGACGTCTTTTCCATACTTGAAACGAAGGTCATGGCGCCTGGCTAGCGCACCGACCACCCCCAACGAGCCAGCAGGAATATCCGCATGTCGCAGAACGAAGCAAAACGCCTGGCCGCCGAACAGGCCATTGAATATGTCGAAGACGGCATGATTGTCGGCGTAGGTACCGGTTCCACCGTGGCGTTCTTCATCGACGCATTGGCGCGAATCAAGCATCGCATTGCCGGTACGGTATCCAGTTCCGAGCAGAGCAGCCAACGTCTGCGCGCGCACGGCATCGAGGTGATGGAACTCAACAACACCGGCACTCTGGCGCTGTACGTGGACGGCGCCGATGAATGTGACGCGCACAAGCGCCTGATCAAGGGCGGTGGCGCCGCGCTGACCCGCGAAAAGATCATCGCCGAGGCCAGCGAAAAGTTTGTCTGCATCATTGATCCGGCCAAACTGGTGCCGGTGCTGGGCAGGTTCCCGCTGCCGGTGGAAGTGATCCCCATGGCGCGCAGCCTGGCCGCGCGCCAGATCCTTGCCTTAACCGGTGGCCAGCCGGTCTGGCGCGATGGGGTAGTCACCGATAACGGCAACGTGATCATCGACGTGCACGGCCTGTCGATCACCGACCCGGTGGCGATGGAACGCGAGCTGTCGCAGATTCCCGGCGTGGTGTCCGTGGGCCTGTTCGCGCGCCGCCCGGCCGACGTGGTGATCATTGGCGGCGAGCCGCCGCGCCTGCTCTGACACCAGCCGATGAAGCCAGGCCGGGACATGGCTGGTTTTCACCACCCGCCCTAGACTGGCCACCTGCCCACTTACGGAACTTTCCATGTCCCCTTCCCGCGCTGTATTGCTGGTCCTGGCCCTGCTGCTCAGCGGCTGCGCCAATGCGTCCCATTGGGTGGAACTGGGTGGACAACGCTACCAGGTGGAAGTGGCCGACGACGACGCCGAACGCGCGCGCGGCTTGATGTTCCGCGACACGCTTGCGCCAGGCAGCGGCATGATTTTTCTGCATGAGCGGGAAGAGCCGCAAGCGTACTGGATGAAAAACACGAAAATCCCGCTGGACATCCTGTACTTCGACAGCGCGCGCAAGCTGGTGGCCCAGCAGCGTGACGTGCCGCCCTGTTCGGCCGGCAACGGCTGTCCGCCCTACCCCAGCAACGCGCCTGCCCGCTATGTGCTGGAACTGAATGCCGGTGAGGCCGCCAAGTTGAAGCTGCAGGATGGGGCCGAGCTGACCTTCGGCGGCGCACTTAAGCCCCTGCCCTGACCAGGCGTGCTGCAGACTTGAATGTCGCCTTGATTGACCCCAGTCTTGGGACATGGGGGAACGACTGACATTGCCGGACTGGAGTTCGCTGGCGGCACAGGCGGACAACACTGTGCCGCTGCTGGAAACCGCGTTGCTGATCGCGCGCGACGAATATCCCGATCTTGATGCCGACCTTTACGACACCCTGGCGCAAAGCCATGCCGAACACCTGCGGCCGGAGATCGAGGCGATCGAGGCGTGGCCGCTGAAGATGGCGGCCATCAACCGCCACCTGTTCGATGAGCTGGGTTACACCGGTAACCACGACGAGTACTACGACCCGCGCAACAGCTACCTCAACGAGGTCTTCGAGCGCCGGCTGGGCAATCCCATCACCCTGGCCATGGTGCAGATGGAAGTCGCGCGCCGGCTGGGCGTACCGCTGGATGGGGTCTCCTTCCCCGGGCACTTTCTGGTCCGGCTGCCGGTGGATGACGGCATCCTGGTGATGGATCCCTTCAACGGTGGTCGCCCGCTGGGCGCCGACGAGCTGCGCGAGCGCGCCAAGCCGCACTTGGGCGGCGATATCCCAGATGACAACGCGTTGATGCACATCCTGGACCCGGCCTCGCACCGCGCAATTCTGATCCGCATGCTGCGCAACCTGCATGGGGTGTATGCCGAACGCGACGAATGGGACCGCGCGGCACGCAGCGCGGACCGCGTACTGAAACTGTCACCCGAGCAGCCCGAAGCGTTCCGGGACCGCGGCCTGGCCTACCTGAAACTGGATTACCAACAGGGTGCGCGTCACGACCTGGCCCGCTACCTGCAAATGGTGCCGGGCGCCGACGACGCGCAGCTGCTGCGCGAACGACTGGTGGAATTGAACGCCAGCAAGCGCCACATGCACTGAGACCTTGGCAGGAGCGCCCCATGGACGCAAGCGCTTGGTTATGTCATCAGGATAGAAAGAAGCTCGCGCCCATGGGGCGCGCCGGTGGCAATTGAATCAATCAACCTCGACCATCTCGAAATCATCCTTGCCCACGCCGCAATCCGGGCACGTCCAGGTGTCGGGAATGTCCTTCCAGCGCGTTCCCGGTGCCAGTCCTTCTTCGGCCAGGCCCTTGGCCTCGTCGTAGATGAAACCGCAAACGACGCACATCCAGGTCTGGTAACGGCTGTCGTCGGTGCTGGTCATCGGGGGATAATGTCGGGGAAGCGGGCGTCCATTGTCCCATCCCCGGCCCCGCACCGGAAGTTTGCCGATGAATCCCCGCTGGCCTCAGCCCGGCTCCGCACCTCGCGGTCTATATCTGATCACCCCGGATGATGCCGATACTGCACGCCTGCTGGCCCGCACCGCGCCTTTGCTGGCAGCGGGCGTGACCTGGCTGCAATATCGCAACAAACTTGCCGATGCCGCACTCAGGCAGCAGCAAGCCCTGGCGTTGCAGGAGCTCTGCATGGCCAACCAGGTGCCCCTGCTCATCAACGATGACGTGCGCTTGGCAAAGTCAGTGGGCGCAGCCGGCGTGCACCTGGGCGAAGACGACGGCGATATCGCCGCCGCGCGCCTGTTACTGGGTAAGCAGGCCATCATCGGCGCCTCCTGTTACGACCAGTTGCCACTGGCCCAAAGCGCCGTCGCTGCCGGTGCCGGCTATGTTGCCTTCGGCGCGTTCTTCCCGACCCGCAGCAAGACCGGCACGCGCCAGGCCGGCGTGGAACTGCTGGCGCAGGCCGCGGTGCTGGCGGTGCCACGGGTGGCGATAGGCGGCATAACGCCGGACAATGCCCGCAGCCTGGTGCTGGCCGGCGCAGATTTGATTGCGGTCATCAGTGGCGTTTACGACGCGCCCGACCCGCCAGCCGCGGTCCATGCCTATCGCCAATGCTTCAGCCGATAAGCCAAATACGCAGGCGCAGGCCTTGCCCGCGCTGCCTCCGGGCTATCCTGCAGACGGATTCACGGGCAAGGCCCGCGCCCACAGAACCACTTCTCCGGAATCGATGACCCCCATGAACCACGAAAAATCCCACGCCCTGTTTTCCCGCGCCCAGGAACTGCTGCCCGGTGGCGTCAACTCGCCCGTACGCGCGTTCAAGTCTGTGGGTGGCGAACCGTTCTTCGTGCAGCGCGCCGATGGTCCGTATCTGTTCGATGTGGATGGCAACCGCTATATCGACTACGTGGGCTCGTGGGGCCCGATGATCGTCGGCCACAATCATCCGCAGGTGCGCGAGGCGGTACAGCGCGCGATCCAGGATGGCCTTTCTTTTGGTGCACCTTGCCCGGCTGAAGTGACCATGGCCGAAACCATTACCCGACTGGCGCCGTCCTGCGAAATGGTGCGCATGGTCAATTCCGGCACCGAGGCCACCCTGTCGGCGATCCGGCTGGCGCGCGGCGCTACCGGGCGCATGCGCATCGTCAAGTTCGAAGGCTGCTACCACGGTCATGGCGACTCGTTCCTGGTCAAGGCCGGCTCGGGCATGTTGACCCTGGGCGTGCCGACCTCGCCGGGTGTGCCGGCCGGCTTGAGTGAACTCACCTCCACCCTGAGCTACAACGATTTCGAAGGCCCAACGAAGCTGTTCGACGAACTGGGCAGCGAACTGGCCTGCGTGATCATTGAGCCGGTGGTCGGCAACGCCAACTGCCTGCCGCCGCGCGAGGGTTACCTGCAGCACCTGCGCGAGCTGTGCACGCGGCACGGCGCGTTGTTGATCTTCGACGAAGTGATGACCGGTTTCCGCGTCGCCCTGGGCGGCGCGCAGGCCCATTACGGCATCACCCCGGACCTGACCACGTTTGGCAAGATCATCGGCGGCGGTATGCCGGTCGGTGCCTACGGCGGCCGTCGTGACCTGATGGCGCAGATCGCGCCCAGCGGCCCGATCTACCAGGCCGGCACGCTGAGCGGCAATCCGGTGGCTATGGCCGCCGGCCTGGCGATGCTGGAGCTGGTGCAGGCACCAGGTTTCCACGAACGGTTGACTGCGGCCACCAACGCGCTTTGTGATGGACTGGAGCACGCTGCAGGCGACGCAGGCATTGCGCTGACCACCACCCGCGTCGGCGGCATGTTCGGCGTGTTCTTCACTTCGGAAAAGGTCGATACCTACGCGCAGGCCATTGCCTGCGACACGGCTGCTTTCAATCGCTTCTTCCACGCCATGCTGGAGCGCGGCGTGTACCTGGCGCCATCGGCATACGAAGCCGGCTTCATGTCCAGCGCGCATGAAACATCGATCATCGAAGACACCTTGATCGCCGCGCGCGAAGCCTTCCAGGTGGTGGCGAAGGGATGAGCGCACCGCAGGACACCTCGACAACAGCCCAGGCTTCCCCCAAAAGCATGTTCGAGCGTGATTTCCTGCCTGCCAGCGCGCATGGCTGGCGCAACCGGTGGTACCGGTGGATCTACCTCCATGAGGCCAAGGACGAGCGCAATTTCGACCTGATCCTGATTGCGGCCATCCTGGCCAGCATGGCGGTGGTCATGCTGGACAGCGTGAGCGCCATCAAGGCGCGTTGGCACGATGTGCTTTATGTGGCCGAGTGGGCGTTCACCATCCTGTTTACCCTGGAATACGGCCTGCGCCTGTGGACGGTGAAGCGGCCGCTGCGCTACGCGACCAGTTTCTTCGGCGTGATCGATCTCATTGCCATCCTGCCCACCTATCTTTCCCTGCTGTTGCTGGGCGGCAATTATCTGGTCGTGATCCGCGTATTGCGGCTGCTGCGCGTCTTCCGCATCCTAAAGCTGGTGCAATACTCGAGTGAAGCCGGGGTGCTGGTCACCTCGCTGCTGCGAAGCCGCTACAAGATCCTCGTCTTCCTGTGCGCCCTGCTCACGGTGGTGACCATATTCGGCTCGCTGATGTACGTGATCGAAGGCCCGGCGCACGGTTTCACCAGCATCCCCACCGGCATGTACTGGGCGGTGGTCACCATGGCCACGGTTGGCTTTGGTGACATTGCGCCGACCACCGGCTTTGGGCGGCTGGTCACCTCGGTGCTGATCCTGATCGGCTACAGCGTAATCGCCGTGCCGACCGGCATCTTTACCGCCGAGCTGGCCAACACCTTGCGTCCACCGCGCAAGGCCACTGTCTGCAGCAGCTGCGGACTTTCTGACCATGAAGTCGATGCCGGACACTGCAGGCAATGTGGCGTTGCGCTGGTGGGCAGGCAGTGAGCACGCATCGGCCCACCTCTCATCGGCCAGTGCCCCGCGCGCGTGCCACCATACGACTGCCACTACGGAGTTCCGACCATGCGTCTTGAAACCCTTGCGATCCATGCCGGTGGCGAAAGCGACCGCGAAACCGGCGCGCTGACCCCACCGCTGCACCTGGCCACCACCTTCAGGCATGGCCCGGGGGCCGAACGTATCGCCGGCTACGAATACCAGCGCGAGGGCAACCCCACCAACGACCGCCTGCGTGCGGCGATCACCGCGCTGGAAGGCGGCGCAACCGCGTTGACGTTTGCTTCCGGCATGGCAGCGGCAAGCACCCTGCTGGAAACGCTGCCATCGGGCGCAGTCATCGTGATTGCCGATGACTGCTATGCGGGTGTGCGCATTCTGGCCACCGAATTCCTGCCCGAACGCGGCATCCAGGTGCAGCGCGTGGACATGGCCAACCTGCAGGCCGTGCGCGCCGTGTGTGCCCAGGGCGTGGATCTGCTGTGGGTCGAGACGCCTTCCAATCCCCTCATGAAAATCTGCGACATCGCCGCGCTGGCCGTCATTGCGCAAGCACATTCGGCGCTGCTGGTCTGCGACAACACCTTCGCCTCGCCGGTGCTTCAGCAGCCACTGGCATTGGGCGCCGACATCGTGCTGCATTCCACCACCAAGTATTTCGGCGGCCACAGCGACGTGCTGGGCGGCGCCCTTGCGTTCAAGCAAAAGGATGACTTTTTCGCCAGGGTGGCGCACCGCCTGCACATCACCGGGGCGGTACTGGCGCCGTTCAATGCCTGGCTTACCCTGCGCGGCTGCCGCTCGCTGCCGGCGCGCATGGCCGTGCATTGTGCCAATGCCCGCCGGGTCGCCGCGTTCCTGGACGCGCAGCCGCAGGTCGAACGCGTCAACTACCCGGGCCTGGCTTCCCATCCGGGCCATGCGATCGCCGCGCAGCAGATGCGCGATTTCGGCGGCATGCTCAGCGTGCAGCTGCACGGTGGCCGCGACGCGGCCCTGGCTTTTGCAGGCAGGCTGCAGCTGTTCACCAACGCCACCTCGCTGGGCGGTTGCGAATCACTGATTGAACACCGCGCCTCGGTGGAAGGTGCAGACACGGCCACGCCGCAGAACCTGCTGCGCCTGTCAGTAGGCCTGGAGCATGTGGACGACCTGATCACGGATTTGCAGCAGGCGCTGACCGGCGCTTGAAGTGGCTGACCCAGCCAGGCCGCTGACCTGGTTGCAGACCGTGTGCTGAATGCCGTTCGGGTGAGCGTGTCCCGAATCCCGTTCGTGGTGAGCCTGTCGAACCACGCTTTAGGTGGGGCAGTACGGCACCGCTAGCTTCAGCCCCTTCGTGGTGTGCCGGTCGATGTAAATTCCGTTCGTGGTGAGCCTGTCGAACCACGCTCCCGGTAGGGCAGTTCAGCACCGGTAGCTTCAGCCCCTTCGTGATGTCCCGGTCGATGTAAATTCCGATCGTGGTGAGCCTGTCGAACCACGCTCCCGGTGGGGCAGTTCAGCACTGGTAGCTTCAGCCCCTTCGTGATGTCCCGGTCGCCGTAAATCCCGTTCGTGGTGAGCCTGTCGAACCACGCTTTCGGTGGGGCAGTACGGCACCGCTAGCTCCAGCCCCTTCGTGGTGTGCCGGTCG
>JBDSUI010000257.1:0-3539 GCA_039927795.1 Pseudoxanthomonas sp. | reverse complement strand
GCGCCTACTGCACCCGCCGCCGCAGGTAATTCAGCAGGTCGATGCGGGTGATCAGGCCCAGGAATGCCTCACCGTCAGTGATGATTGCGACCTGGCCGCGGTCGAACACCGGCAGCAGCGCTTCGATCGGCGACTTCACGTCCAGGCGATCCAGCTTGCTGACCATGGCGGTGGATACCGGTTCGCGGAAGCGATCCTCGTCGCCGTACACATGCAACAACACATCGCTTTCGTCGACGATGCCGACCAGTTTTTCCCCTTCCATCACCGGCAACTGGGAAACGTCGTAGAGCTTCATGCGCTGATAGGCGGTGGTCAGCAGGTCCGTGGGGCTGACCACCACGGTGTCTTTCTGGCTGTACGGGCGCAGGATCAAATCGCGCAGGTCGCCGTGCTGGGTACGTTCGATGAAACCGTTGTCCAGCATCCAGTAGTCGTTGTACATCTTCGACAGATACTTGTTGCCGGTATCGCAGACGAAGACCACTACCTTCTTCGGCGTAGTCTGTTCCTTGCAGTATTTCAGCGCCGCAGCCAGCAAGGTGCCGGTGGACGAACCACCCAGGATGCCTTCCTTGGCCAGCAATTCGCGTGCGGTAAGGAAGCTTTCCTTGTCGCTGATGGCATAGGCTTTTTTCACCCGGCTGAAATCGGAAATCTGCGGCAGGAAATCCTCTCCGATGCCTTCCACCATCCAGCTGCCGGACTTCTCGCTCAGCGTGCCTTCGTTGATGTATTCGGTGAGGATGGAGCCGACCGGGTCGGCCAGGATCAATTCCACATGGGGCGCGTGCTCGGCGAAGGCGCGTGACAGGCCGGTCATGGTCCCCGAGCTGCCGCAACCGAACACGATGGCATCCAGTTGTCCGTCCATCTGCCTCAGGATCTCCGGGCCGGTGCCGAACTCATGTGCCGCCGGGTTGTCGGGGTTGCCGAACTGGTTGACGAAATAAGCGCCCGGGGTTTCGCTGGCCACCCGCGCGGCCAGGTCCTGGTAGTACTCGGGATGCCCCTTGGCAACATCGGACCGGGTCAGGATGACCTCGGCGCCCATGGCCTTGAGGTTGAAGATTTTCTCGCGGCTCATCTTGTCCGGGACCACCAGTACCAGCTTGTAGCCTTTCTGCTGGGCCACCAGCGCCAGGCCGATACCGGTGTTGCCGGCCGTGCCTTCCACCAGGGTCGCGCCCGGCTTCAGCTCGCCGCGCTGCTCAGCGGCCTCGATCATGGACATGCCGATGCGGTCCTTGATGGAACCGCCCGGGTTGGCGCTTTCCAGCTTCAGGTAGATCTCGCACAGGCCGGTGTCCAGGTGCTGGGCCCTGACGATGGGCGTTTCGCCAATGAGTTCAAGTACGGAAGAATGGATGGCCATGCCGGAGGTGCGCTCGCATGCAGCGTGATGGGGACGCGATTATCGCATTCTCGGCGCTGGTCACCCGCATACGGCAAAGGCCCGCCGGAGCGGACCTTTCATTAGCAAGTGACGCGGACGGTGACCGCCGACGAGGAGGCGGCCACCGCCCGCGACAATGGAACGCAGGGAGACGTCAGTGGGGTTTGGCGTCGTAGATTCGTAGGAGCCGTTCTTTCGCGGCGAGCTTCTCGCGCTTCATCTGGCCCAGGGTGTTGTCATCGATGGGTAACACGCCGAGCTCGGCATCGGTGACTTTCTTGTTCAGTTCGCGGTGTCGCTGGTAGAGCTGCTTGAACTCCGGGTCGGCTTTCAACAACGCGTCTATCTCGGTTTGTGGCTGTCCTTCAAACATGGTGTTGACCTCCTTCAGCAGAAATACGAACGCCCCGACCGTTGCAGGCGCGGGGCGTAGGCTTGGGAGCGGAAAATAGGCCGATGGCTGATGCATTCCCCAGAATCACCCACCCTGGCCTGATGGCCGGCGGCGGTGTCGTCTGGGTTGTGGATCGGCGTCATCGGCTCAACTCTCCGGTGATTCAGGCAACGGGGGTCGCCTGATGTACTGACCCTACTCTTTGGCAACACCCTGGGCAAGCCCTGCTCAGGGTGCTTGACCGGCTTGGTACAGACTGGGGCAAGAAAAGCGTCAAGCGGCTCCGCCGAATCCAGATAAATCGGCACAAGTCACTGTTTTAAAAGAATTGCCTACGGCGCGACGATGACGTCAACAGAGCGGCTCTTGCTGCCCTCGCCCTTGGCTGATGACTGCAGCCTGGCCTTGGGAATCCCGGCCGCGACCAGGGCATCACGCAGGGCGTCGGCCTTGCGCTGGCCCGGCGTCTGCTTGTCTCCAAAGCCTTCTATCCTGGCCTTGGCCTTGGGGTTGGCCTGCAGGTAAGCGGCCAAGGCCGACGCGCTGGACGACCCCGCGGCCGACAGCTTCGCCTGACCAGGCGCGAACGCGGCCCCACTGAAGGTAAATACCTCGCCCCGGCTTTCAAAGCGGGAGGCCGGTAGCTTGGCTCCGGACATCAGTTCGGCTTCCTGGCGGGCCAGCTGCGCTTCCTTCTGGCGCGCGGCACCCAGCTTGGCGGTTTGCTGGCCGGCCACCGAACTCAGCATGTCCTCCGCGTCCTGGCGGGCCACCGTCTCGGCCTCGGCCGCCACGCGCAGACGCTCGGCTTCTTCGTTGTAGATCTGGGCCTGGATGCGCAGACGCTCGTTTTCCTGGCGCGCGCGCGCAGCCTCGCGGCGACTGGCTTCCACCAGCAATTCGCTGCGGGTGCGACCTAGCTGGTCCGCTTCGCGGCGCGCTGACTCGGCGCGAACGGCAGTTTCGGCAATTTCGACGCGACGGTCGGCGATGTACAGCGCACTTTCGCGCTTACTGGCGCGCGCCTTGGTCAGCGCGGCCAGCGCCTGTTGTGCCTGCAGCATTTCGAAGGCAGCCAACTCGCTGCCCTGCGGATCCGACTGCAGCACCAGCAGACGCTGATTGAGGGCTGTCACTTCGGGCGCTTCAGCGGAAATTGCGGGCAGCGCGGCCAGCAGCAGCGCGAAGGTCAGCAGGGAAGCCCTCATCGTGCCGACTCCACATCCAGGGTGCGCTGCAGCTCGCTGATCTCCTGGCGACGCTGCTGTACCTGCGCCTGGGCGATCGCTTCGTTGCTGCGGGCCCGCGCCAGTTCGGCATCCACAGTAGCGCGCAAGGCCAATTCCGGGGCCAGCCTGCGGTCACGCCGGCTGGCGGCCGCCGCCTGGGCCTGAGCCAGGGTGCTGCGGGCGGACTCAAGCAGTTGTGGTGCGTACTGGTCGGCGTCGGCCTGGTCGGCGCGATTCACCGCCTGCTGAGCGACCGCCAGTTCGGGCACCGCCGCAGCCTGGGCATATGCCGGCGCCGAGAACGCCAACAGCACGGCGAATACGCCAACCATCACACACAGGGATCGGCGGAATTGTGCGAAGCTACGATTCATTAGGAGTGCCGTGGCGTTAGGGAATGCGCGGTCATTGTCGGAAGCCTGCGTCGCACATGCAACGGTGCGATGCCAATGTTGGGGAACATCGCACATGGATATCGGCTACTTCCTGAAGCTGATGACGGAAAAGAACGCCTCGGACA
>JBDSUI010000256.1:0-12188 GCA_039927795.1 Pseudoxanthomonas sp. | reverse complement strand
CGCGAGGACGGCACGCGCCGCACCACGCGCTATGACATCGACCTGTTCAAGTGCATCTACTGCGGCTTCTGCGAAGAGAGCTGTCCGGTGGATTCCATCGTGGAAACCCACGTCCTGGAATACCACTTCGAAAATCGTGGCGAGAACATCGTCACCAAGCCGCAGCTGCTGGCGATCGGGGACCGGTTGGAAACCGAGATCGCCGAGCGCCGCGCCGCCGACGCCGCCTTCCGCTGAGGTCATGATGGATCTGCTGCTTGCCTTTTTCTATCTGTTCGCCACCGTTGCGGTCATCGCCGCCGGCGGTGTGGTCAGCGTGCGCAACCCGGTGTACGCGGTGTTGTGCCTGATTTTGACCTTCTTCTCCATTGCCTGCATCTGGCTGCTGGTCGGGGCGGAGTTCCTGGGCGTGGCGCTGATCGTGGTCTATGTGGGCGCGGTCATGGTGCTGTTCCTGTTCGTGGTGATGATGCTTGACGTTGACATGGTCAAGCTGCGCGAGGGCTGGGTGCGCTACCTGCCTGTTGGTCTGCTGGTCGCCGTGGTGATGCTGGTCGAAATCCTGACCCTGATCGGCTTCAAGGCGAAGCTGGCAACTCCGTACGCTGCCAATGCGGCGTCAGTCGCTGCCGATGATTCTAATACGGCCTGGCTGGCACGCACGCTGTTCACAAGGTTCCTGCTGCCATTCGAATTCGCAGCGGTGATCCTGACCGTGGCGGTGGTCGCTGCGGTGATGTTGACCATGCGCAGACGGACCGGAACCAAGCGGCAGGACCCGGCGGCACAATCGCGCGTGAAGGCCTCTGATCGCCTGCGCATTGTCCAGGTTGCGGTGGAGAACCCCGTGCGGGAAACGCTGATCGTGCCCGTTGCGGTCGTTGAAACCCCGGAGGTCAAGCCATGATCGCGCTGGGCCACATGCTGGCGCTGGGGGCGGTGTTGTTCAGCATCAGCGTCGCGGGAATCTTCCTCAATCGCAAGAACATCATCGTGCTGTTGATGTCGATCGAGCTGATGCTGCTGGCGGTGAATATCAATTTCATCGCCTTTTCCCGCCAGTTCGGTGATCCGGACGGGCAGATTTTCGTGTTCTTCATCCTGACCGTGGCTGCGGCCGAGCTCGCCATCGGGCTTGCGATCCTGGTCACCCTGTTCCGCACCCGGCGCACGATTGACGTGACCGAAGTCGATTCCTTGAAAGGCTGATGCACAAATGACGGGTCTGGAAATCCTCCTCTCCAAGAATGTGCTGCTGGCAATCGTGTTGGCGCCGCTGCTGGGCAGCATCGTGGCCGGCTTCTTTGGTCGCCAGGTGGGCCGTGCCGGGGCGCACTGGATCACCATCGTGGGTGTCGCGATCAGTTGCGCGCTGTCGTCGTGGGTGCTTTACCAGCTGGTCTGGCAGGGCGCGTCGCCGTTCAACCAGAACCTGTACACCTACTTCCAGGTCGGCAACTTCAACGCGCATGTCGGCTTCATGATCGACAACCTCACCGCGATGATGATGGTGGTGGTGACCTTCGTGTCACTGCTGGTCCACATCTACACCGTCGGCTATATGGCAGAGGACCCGGGTTACCAGCGCTTCTTCAGCTACATTTCGTTGTTTACCTTCTCCATGCTCATGCTGGTGATGAGCAACAACTTCCTGCAGCTGTTCTTTGGCTGGGAGGCGGTAGGTCTGGTCTCGTACCTGTTGATTGGATTCTGGTTCAAGCGACCCAGCGCGATCTTCGCCAACCTCAAGGCGTTCCTGGTCAACCGCGTGGGCGACTTCGGTTTCCTGCTCGGCATTGCCGGAGTGCTGGCAATGTTCGGCACGCTGGACTACGCCGAAGTGTTCGCCAACGCGCCGTTGCTGGGCGGCAAGATGGTTCAGGTCTGGTCGGGTGCGGTTTCCATATTCGGCTCCAGCTGGCAGTTGCTGGACCAGCCGGTCAGCTGGTCTATCGTCACGGTCATCTGCATCTGTCTGTTCATCGGTGCCATGGGCAAGTCGGCGCAGGTGCCGCTGCACGTCTGGTTGCCCGACTCGATGGAAGGCCCGACCCCGATCTCGGCGCTGATCCATGCCGCCACCATGGTCACGGCCGGCATCTTCATGGTGGCGCGCATGTCGCCCTTGTTCGAACTGTCGCAGACTGCGCTGGATTTCGTGCTGTTCATCGGTGCTACCACAGCGCTGTTCACCGGTTTGATCGGCATTGTCCAGAACGACATCAAACGCGTCGTGGCCTATTCCACCCTGTCGCAACTGGGCTATATGACGGTGGCCCTGGGTGTGTCGGCCTATTCGGCGGCTGTGTTCCATTTGATGACCCATGCGTTCTTCAAGGCGCTGCTGTTCCTGGGCGCCGGTTCGGTGATCATTGCCATGCACCACGAGCAGGACATGCGCAGGATGGGCGGCCTGCGCAAATACATGCCGATCACCTTCGTGACCATGTGGATCGGCACGCTGGCGCTGGTGGGTACTCCGTTCTTCTCTGGTTTCTACTCCAAAGACACCATCATCGAAGCGGCCAAGCATCACCAGGAAATGGCGGGTGAGTTTGCGCACAAACTTGCGGAGCTGGGCGCCATGGCGCCGCAGGAAGTCCATGGCCCCAGTGCCTGGATCGCCAACTACGGTTACTGGGCGGTGCTGCTGGGCGTGTTCATCACCAGCTTCTACAGCTTCCGCCTGCTGTACCTGACGTTCCATGGCAAGGAACGTTTCCGCGACGCCCACGACCACGACGACGGCCATGGCGAAGATGCGCAGGCGCACCATGCTGAAGACCAGGCAGAGGCCCACGATGACCACGGCCATCACGGCGTGCACGAGCCGCACGAATCACCGTGGGTAGTGACGGTGCCCTTGATCCTGCTGGCCATTCCTTCGGTGGCAATCGGCTTCTTCACCATTGGCCCCATGCTTTTTGGCACCGACTGGAGTGGCCATCACGCGCAACTGCCGTTCTTCCTGGGTGCGATCGACTTCATCAATACCGATCCGAACGTGCCGTTCTCCATCCGCGACACGGTGATGGCGTTGAAGGAAGAGTTCCACGGTCCGGTTGCCTTCGCCCTGCACGGCATGAAGGCGGCGCCGTTCTGGCTGGCGCTGGCCGGCTTTGCTCTGGCGACCGTGCTGTACGTGCTGGTCTCGCCCGCATGGCCGGCGCGCATGCGCAACAGCCGGGTGGGTGCTTTCCTGGCCAATATCCTGGAAAAGAAATACTGGATGGATTCGCTGTGGATTGGCGGCTTGGCCGGTGGTGGCCTTGCCCTGGGTGATATGTCCAGCAAGTTCGACCGCACCGTCATTGACGGCGTGGCGGTCAACGGCAGCGCCAAACTGGTTGACCTGGCGGCCAACCTGTTGCGACGCACCCAATCGGGTTTCCTCTACCACTACGCCTTCGCGATGATTCTGGGCCTGATTGCACTCCTGGCCGTGCTCATGCGGTTCTGGCAATGACCGCTGTAAAGCTCAACTGACGGATTACGAATACGTGTCGAACTGGCCTTTATTGAGTGTATTGATCTGGTTGCCCATGCTGGGCGGCGCACTGGTGCTTGCCCTGGGCAATACCCGTGCCGCTGCCGCGCGCTGGACCGCGCTGGGTGTGGCCCTGGCCACCTTTGTAGCGAGCATCGGCCTGTTGACCGGAATGGACGCAAGCATTCCTGGCATGCAATTTGTTGAACAGCATGCCTGGGTTCCAGCCTACAAGATCGGCTACAACCTTGGCGCTGACGGCATCTCCATTGCTTTGATCGTGCTGACCACCCTGACCACCGCGCTGGCCTTGATCGGCGCCTGGACGGTGATTGAAAAGCGGGTCAGCCAGTACGTGGCTGCGTTCCTGTTCCTGGAAGGCATGATGATTGGCGTTTTCTGCGCCACTGACGCGATGTTGTTCTACGTGTTCTTCGAGGCGATGCTGATCCCGATGTTCCTGATCATCGGCGTCTGGGGCGGTCCGCGACGCATCTATGCCTCGGTCAAGTTCTTCCTCTACACCTTCCTTGGCTCGGTGCTGATGCTGGTGGGGCTGGTGTATCTGTACCTGAAGGGTGGCAGCTTCCAGTTCGCTGACCTGTACCAGCTGCCGCTCAACGCCAAGGAACAGACCTGGCTGTTTTTCGCCTTCCTGGTTGCCTTTGCGGTGAAGGTGCCGATGTTCCCGGTGCATACCTGGTTGCCGGACGCGCACGTGGAAGCGCCCACCGCAGGTTCGGTGATTCTGGCGGCGATCATGCTCAAGATCGGTGGCTATGGCTTCCTGCGTTTCTCGCTGCCAATCCTGCCCGACGCCGGCCACGAATGGGCCTGGCTGGTGATCGTGCTGTCGCTGATCGGCGTGGTGTACGTGGGGCTGGTGGCGCTGGTACAGGACGACATGAAGAAGCTGATTGCCTATTCGTCGGTGGCGCACATGGGCTTCGTCACCCTGGGCATCTTTGTTGCGTTCGGCTTGATGCGAGACGGCAATGTCGACGGTGCACGCCTAGGCCTGCAGGGTGCAATGGTGCAGATGATCTCGCACGGTTTCGTGTCCGGCGCGATGTTCTCCTGCGTCGGCGTGCTCTACGACCGCATGCATACCCGCCTGATCCGTGATTACGGCGGCGTGGCCAACGTTATGCCGTGGTTTGCGGTGCTGTTTGTGTTCTTCGCCATGGCCAATGCGGGCCTGCCGGGCACCAGCGGCTTTGTCGGTGAGTTCATGGTCATCGTTGCCAGTTTCCAGGACCACCCCTTCATTGCCCTGGCTGCGGCCACCACGCTGATAATTGGCGCTGCGTACACGCTGTGGCTGGTCAAGCGGGTGATGTATGGCGAGGTGGGCAACGTGCATGTGGCTGCAATGAAGGACATCAACGGCCGCGAAACGCTGGTGCTGGGTGTGTTTGCCGTTGGCGTGCTGGCCCTTGGCCTGTGGCCAAAACCGCTCACCGACCTGATGGAGCCGGCGATCCAGCAACTCGCCATGCAGCTCGTCAACAGCAAGCTGTAAGGGACAATGATGATCAATATGCCTACCACTGCTGATCTGATGCCGCTCCTGCCGGAGCTGGCGCTGGTCGGCGGCGCCTTTGCACTGCTGATGCTGGACCTTTTCCTGGACGAGAGCCGCCGCGTGGTCACCCATGCGCTTTCGCTGGCCCTGCTGGTCGGGGTTCTGGTGATGATTTCCTGCGGCGTGGGCGGGCAGGGCACCGTGTTCAACGGCATGTTCGTGCGCGACGCGCTGGCCGATGTCAGCAAGGTGGTGATCCTGGCCGTCAGCGTGCTGTCATTGCTGTACGCGTGGCCTTATCTGCGCGAACGCAAACTCTACGCAGGCGAAGTTCCAGTGCTGATCCTGCTGGCTACGGCCGGCATGATGATGCTGGTGTCGGCAGGCAACCTGGTCATGGTGTACCTGGGCCTGGAATTGCTGGCGCTGTGTTCCTACGCACTGGTTGCGCTGCACCGCGACGATCCGCTTTCCACCGAAGCCGGCATGAAATACATCGTGTTGGGGTCGCTGGCCTCGGGACTGCTGCTGTACGGCATGTCACTGGTGTATGGCGCCACGGGCACCCTGGACCTGGCTGGCATCCATGCGGCTTCTTCCGATGTGCCTGACCGCACCCTGTTGCTGACCGGGGTGGTGTTCCTGGTTGCTGGCCTGGCTTTCAAGCTTGGCGCCGCGCCATTCCATATGTGGCTGCCCGATGTTTATCAGGGTGCACCGACACCGATCACGCTGTTCATCAGTGCCGGTCCCAAGTTGGCAGCGTTTGGCATGGCCTACCGGTTGCTGGAAGGCGGCCTGGGCCCGGTGTCGGAACAATGGCAGTTGCTGCTGGCAGGACTGGCGGCCGCCTCGCTGGTGGTCGGCAACGTGATTGCCATCGCGCAGACCAACCTCAAGCGGATGCTGGCTTATTCCACTGTTTCGCATATCGGCTTCCTGCTGCTGGGCCTTGCCGGCGGCGGCGAGCGCGGTTACGCCGCAGCCCTGTTCTATGCGATCAGTTATGCGGTGATGTCGGCAGCAGCGTTCGGAAGCATCATTGTCCTGTCGCGGCAGGGCTTCGAAGCCGAGCGCATCGAGGACTTCAAGGGCCTCAACGCGCGTAATCCATGGCAGGCGGGGCTGGTGCTGTGCGTGATGGCATCGCTGGCTGGTGTGCCACCGTTCCTGGGCTTCTGGGCCAAGCTGGTGGTGCTGGGTGCGGCAGTCGACGCCGGCTTGGTCTGGCTGGCGATCCTGGGCGTGGTCTGCGCAGTGATCGGCGGCTTCTATTACCTGCGCGTCATCAAGGTCATGTACTTTGATGAACCCGTCGGCCAACTGCCACCGGTGCGCAAGGATCGCCTGGTCCCCGTGGTGTTCGGTGCCAATGCACTGGCGCTGCTGGTGCTTGGAATCTTCTGGAATCCGATCATGGCCTGGTGTCAGTACGCGTTCGCGGCTTGAGTGGGAACGTTATCGACAAATACAGGTAATAAGAGCTTGCAATAAAATGCTCAAGTCACCATAATTCCGCTTCTGATGCGGGGTGGAGCAGTCTGGCAGCTCGTCGGGCTCATAACCCGAAGGTCGCAGGTTCAAATCCTGCCCCCGCTACCAAGCTTTTCGGTTGCACTGAAAGGCCTCCTCCAAGAGGCTTTTTTGTTGACCAGGGCCTGGGCTCGTGAAGGTGGATGTTTTCACCTGCACACCGGAATCCAGCAGTATCGGACAAGGGGCCCAGTAGGGCCCTTTGCTGTTTCCGGACCTTCGTTTTTTTTCCATTCAAACAACGGCGAATCGTCACCACGTGAGCGACAAGGGAAAACAAATCGCAAACCTGCTTGCCCCCACGGTGCAGGCACTGGGCCTGGAACTGCTGGGCGCCGAATACCTGCCCGCACCCGGCAGCGCCACGCTGCGCTTGTACATTGATGTGATCGAGGCCGAGCTGGCCACGCGCATGGTCAATATCGAAGATTGCGAAGCAGTGAGTCGCGAAGTGTCCGCGCAACTGGACGTCGAAGATCCGATCACCGGCAACTACACGCTGGAAGTGTCGTCACCGGGCATCGAACGCCCCTTGTTTACGCTGGCCCAGTTCGCCCGTCAGCTGGGCGAGTCGGTCAAGCTCGTGTTGCGACTGCCGCAGGATGGCCGCCGCCGCATGCAGGGCGCCATCGTGCGCATAGAAGGCGGCAGCATCGTGCTCCTGGTGGACAATGCCGAGGTCACCGTGGCTTTCGAGAATGTCGACAAGGCGCGGATCATGCCGGACTGGGTGGCGCTGGGGTTCGCGCCGCAGCCCAAGAAGGTCGGGCCAGTGAAGCCCGCAGCCGCAGCCAAGGCAGCCAAAGCAGCAGTAGCACCCAAGAAAACAGCGCCCGTCAAGAAAGCGGCAAAGAAAAAACCGGCCAAAAAAGCGGCTTCCAGGAAACCGGCCCCCAAGCAACCGGGCCAGGCAAAAACCAACCAACCGGCGGCCAAGCGGCCGCGCGCGGAGTGAACGATGAGTAAGGAATTGTTGCTGGTAGTGGATGCGGTCGCCAACGAAAAAGGTGTGCCGCGCGAAGTGATTTTCGATGCCATCGAAGCTGCGCTGGCGTCTGCCGCGAAGAAGCGATACCCCGAGCAGGAAGTGCTGGCCCGGGTAACCATCGACCACAAGACCGGCGAATACGAAACCTTCCGCCGCTGGGAAGTCGTGGCCGACGACGTGGTCATGGAGTCGCCTGATTTCCAGATCCGGCTGATGGACGCTGAAGACGAAAGCGAGGGCGCCGAAGTTGGCGACTACATCGAAGAGCAGATTGAGAACCCCGATTTTGGCCGCATCGCCGCCCAGGCCGCCAAGCAGGTCATCGTGCAGCGCGTTCGCGAGGCCGAGCGTGCGCAGGTGGTGGATGCATGGAAAGACCGCGTTGGCGAGCTGGTCACCGGCATCGTCAAGCGCGCCGAGCGCGGCAATATTTTCGTAGACCTGGGCGGCAATGCCGAGGCCTTCATCCCCAAGGACAAGGGCATTCCGCGCGATACCTTGCGCGCCGGCGACCGTGTGCGCGGTTACCTGTTCGACGTGCGCACCGAGCCGCGTGGGCCGCAACTGTTCATCAGCCGCGCCGCGCCCGAATTCATGATCGAGCTGTTCAAGCTGGAAGTGCCGGAAGTGGGTCAGGGCCTGGTCGAGATCAAGGCGTGTGCGCGCGACCCGGGCGATCGCGCCAAGATCGCGGTGCTGGCGCACGATACCCGCACCGATCCCATCGGCGCCTGCATCGGCATGCGCGGTTCGCGCGTGCAGGCGGTGTCCAATGAGCTCAACGGTGAGCGCGTGGACATTGTGTTGTGGAACGACAGCGCCGCCAACTTTGTCATCAACGCGATGGCGCCGGCGGAAGTGCAGTCGATCATCGTCGACGAGGAAAAGCATTCCATGGACCTGGCGGTGGCCGAAGACCGCCTGGCCCAGGCGATAGGCAAGGGCGGCCAGAACGTGCGCCTGGCCAGCCGCCTGACCGGTTGGCAGCTGAACGTGATGACCCAGGACCAGGTTTCGGCCAAGTCCGAGGCAGAGCAGGCCGTCGCCCGCCAGCTGTTCGTGGACAAGCTGGAGGTGGATGAGGAAATTGCAGCCATCCTGGTCGCCGAAGGCTTCAATACGGTCGAGGAAATTGCCTACGTCCCGGTCGGCGAGTTGCTGGCCGTGGAAGGTTTTGACGAGGATATCGTCGAGGAGCTGCGGGCCCGTGCGCGTGACGCCCTGCTCAACGAGGCCCTGGCCGAGGAAGAGGAAGTGGACGAGAACCAGCCGGCGGCAGATTTGCTGGCACTGGAAGGCATGGACGACGAAACCGCCTATGCGCTGGCCGGCCACGGGGTTCGCACCAGCGAGGACCTGTCCGACCTGGGCACCGACGAAATCGTGGAGTTTGGCATCGAAGGATTGGACGAAGATCGCGCCAAGGCGCTGATCCTCGCAGCCCGCGCCGAGGAGATTGCTCGTCTGGAGCGGGGCGCATGAGCGCCACCCCGGCACGCATGGAACGCGGCGAATGAGCCGGCAATGAACGCCGCCCTGGAGAATACAGGGCTAGAATCCGCGTTCCCTTCGCAATACGCGGGGGGCGCATAAGAAGGTCACAGGATCCGAATGACGCAGCAAACCACCATCCGCAAGCTTGCCGAACTGGTCAATACGCCGGTCGAGAAACTCCTGGAGCAGCTGGCCGAGGCCGGCATGAGCTTCAGTGGTCCGGACCAGGCCGTGACCAGCACCGAGAAGATGAAGTTGCTCGGCTTCCTGCGTCGCACCCATGGCAAGGCCGAAAAGCCCGCCGAGGATGCCGACGCGCCGAAGAAGATCACGCTCAATCGCCGCAAGGTGCAGGAAGTGACGGTCGCCGCAGGCCGCACCCGCACCACCGTCAATGTGGAGGTGCGCCAGAAGCGCACCTACCTCAAGAGCGATCAGGTAGAGGCCCCGCCCAGCGACGAGCGCGCCGATGCGCTGCGCAAGCTGGAGGCATCCAACCAGCGCAATCTGGAAGAACAGCGGCGCCTTGCCGAAACCGACAAGAAGCGCGCCGATGAACGTGATCGCGTGCGCCTGGCGGAAGAAGCCGTGCGTCTGCAGGCCGAGGCCGAACGTACCCAGGCCGATGCCGAGGCTGTGGCCGCTGCCACCGGCGCGGTGCCGGCCGTGGACGCCGAAGCACCGCGTGCGGCCAAACCCGCCGTGGGTGCACATCACGTGCCCAAGCCGCCGGTGCGCAAGGATCCGCCACGTGCTGACGACCGCAATGCGACCCCTGCGAGCAAGCACAAGACCCGTGGTTCGCATGCGATGGTCGCTGGCGTTGAAGACGACGACAGCACCCAGCGTTTTGCCGGCCAGTTGCATCTTTCTGCCGCTGACCGCGCACGCCGCACCACCACCCGTGGCAAGCCGAAGCCGCGTCGCCATGAGCAATCGCGTGGCAGCACCGGCACCCATGGCTTCGAGCGGCCCACCGCGCCGATCGTGCGTGACGTTGCCATCGGCGAAACCATCACCGTTGCCGACCTTGCCCAGAAGCTGGCGTTGAAGGGCGGCGATGTGGTCAAGGCCCTTTTCAAGATGGGCGTCATGGCGACCATCACCCAGAGCATCGACCACGACACCGCCGCGCTGGTGACCGAGGAACTCGGACACAACGTGGTACGCGCCGAAAGCGGCGACGTCGAGGACCACCTGATTGCGCACAGCGAAACCGAGCAGGGCGAACAGTCCTCGCGGCCGCCGGTGGTGACCATCATGGGTCACGTCGATCATGGCAAGACCTCGCTGCTGGATTACATCCGCCGCACCAAGGTCGCCAATGGCGAGGCAGGCGGCATCACCCAGCACATTGGCGCCTACCACGTGGAAACCGGAAAGGGCGTAATCAGCTTCCTCGACACCCCCGGCCACGCGGCTTTCAGCCAGATGCGCGCCCGCGGCGCCAAGCTCACCGATATCGTGGTGCTGGTGGTTGCCGCTGATGACGGCGTCATGCCGCAGACTATCGAGGCAGTGAAGCTGGCCAAGGCGGCCAAGGTGCCGCTGATCATTGCGATCAACAAGATGGACAAGAGCGACGCCGATCCGGGTCGCGTGAAGAATGAATTCCTGACCCATGAAGT
Organism: Pseudoxanthomonas sp.; assembly: GCA_039927795.1. Lineage (GTDB taxonomy): Bacteria > Pseudomonadota > Gammaproteobacteria > Xanthomonadales > Xanthomonadaceae > Pseudoxanthomonas_A. The sequence goes on along the minus strand of JBDSUI010000256.1, from coordinate 1,533 downwards.
GGTGGCGGAAGAATTCGGTGGCGACACCCAGTTTGTGGAAGTTTCGGCCAAGACCGGCGACGGCGTCGACAATCTGCTGGATTCCATCCTGCTGCAGGCCGAATTGCTGGAACTGAAGGCGGCCAGCACGGGCCGTGCCAGCGGCGTGGTCGTCGAGTCCTCGCTGGACAAGGGCCGTGGCCCGGTCGCAACGGTGCTGGTCCAACAGGGCCTGCTGAAGAAGGGCGATTACCTGGTGTGCGGTACCCAGTACGGCCGCGTGCGCGCCTTGTTCGACGAAACCGGAGGCCAGCCGGCTGAAGCCGGCCCGTCGATCCCGGTGCAGGTGCTTGGCCTGTCCGGCGTGCCGGATGCGGGCGACGACTTTGTAGTGGTGGCCGACGAGCGCCTGGCCAAGGACGTGGCCCAGCAGCGTGACAGCAAGCGCCGCGAATCGCGCATGGGTCAGTCCGCTGGCAGCCGCATGGAAGACATCATGTCGCAGCTTGGCAAGGGCGACGCCCAGCTGGTGCTGAACCTGGTGATCAAGGCGGACGTGCAGGGTTCGGTAGAGGCGTTGAAGCATTCGCTGGTCGCGCTGTCCAACGACATGATCCGCATCAACATCATCCACTCCGGTGTGGGCGGCATCACCGAGTCCGATGCGAATTCGGCATCGACTTCAAAGGCCACCATGATCGGCTTCAACGTGCGCGCCGATGCGGCCGCACGTCGTATTGTCGAAGCCAACGGCGTAGACCTGCGGTATTTCTCGATCATCTACGACGTCATCGACCAGGTGAAGCAGGTTGCTTCGGGTTTGCTGGGCGTGGAAATCCGCGAAGAGATCATCGGTATTGCCGAAGTGCGCGACGTGTTCCGCAGTTCCAAGTTCGGCGCGGTCGCTGGCTGCATGGTCGTGGAAGGCACGGTCAAGCGCAGCAAGCCGATCCGCGTGCTGCGCGACAGCGTGGTGGTGTTCGAGGGTGAGCTGGAATCACTGCGTCGCTTCAAGGAAAATGTGGACGAAGTGCGCAACGGCACCGAGTGCGGCATTGGCGTGAAGGCGTACAACGACGTACAGCCGGGCGACCAGATCGAGTGCTTCGAGCGCATCGAAGTGCAGCGCACGCTGTAAGACAGCACGCTGTAAGACAGCGCGCTTTAAGACCAAAGGGATCCGGCAACCGGAATCGGTAGCCGGAAAGCAGAACCTGCCGCTAGGCCGTTTTCCGGCTGACGGCTCCCCATTACCGGTTACCGCAATTTCATGGCCACCAAAACCTTCCACCGCAGCGACCGTGTCTCCGCCCAGCTCCGCCGTGAACTCGGCAAGCTGGTGCATGAGGCCGTGCGTGAGCATGGGCTGCCCTCGATCAGCGTCTCTGACGTCGAGGTTACCCGCGACCTGGCCCACGCCAAGGTATTCGTCACTGCGCTGATGCAGGAAAAATCTGCCGAGGCGGTCAAGGACCTGAAGGAATTGTCCCCGCAGATCCGCTACAAGCTGGGCAAGGCAATGAAGCTGCGCCACGTGCCTGAGCTGCATTTCCA
>JBDSUI010000255.1:0-4749 GCA_039927795.1 Pseudoxanthomonas sp. | reverse complement strand
TTGCCGGTAGCGGTCGCGTTGTCAGCGGCCACGCCCGGCAGGTCGGTTGCATCGCCCTGCGGCAGCGACACTTCGTCGATCTCGACCATGCACTGCCCCGGCAGCGGCACAACCGCGACCGGATACTGGCTGGCGAGGTCCTTGCCGAAGGCCTCATTGAGCACGGTGATCCTGGTATCGAAGGCCCATCCCGGTTGCCCGGCCAACGTGGCCCAGGCGGTCCGTGAGGCGGCGCGGTCGGGGCTCGACATCACCCCGATGAAGGTATGTGACACGCGCGCATCGCTCATTGGCAGGTCGAACGGCGGCACCGCGGCCTTGACGCTGGTGAGGTAGAGCATTTCGCCGCAGGGGCCAAGCACCTGGCTGGCGCGGATTGCGCTGCTCAGTTCCAGGTCCGCCGGTGGGCGCAGCACGCGGAACGGTGCCTGCAGGTCGCTGACCAGTGCGTCGACATCGGCCACCAGCACTTCCAGCGACAACCAGCCATGCCGGTGCATCGGCGCCTGCACTGTCGCCTGCGGGTCTTCGATCAGGCGCAGGATGCATTCGCCAGCCGGGTTGGACAGCCAGGCAAGCGGCTGGCCGGCAAGGTCGGCCAAGCCCAGGACGGCGGCCAGGTCCGCGTCGAGCACGTCGCGGAAAGCAACTTCCAGGCCCAGCTGGTCGCGGTAGGCGTGGCAGGCGGCGTCCAGATCGGCTGCGATCAAGGTCACGTGGAGTATGCCGTCCTGCCTTAACGACGTGCTTCCATTGCGCGTCGTTCCCGCGGTGGACGAGGGCAAGCTCACCGCTTCACTTCCGCAGCAGATGGACGTGGATCCGGCACGTGCAGCGTCGGGTCGCCATGCACCGGGCCGGCGGCCGCGGCGGCCTTGGCTTCCGCCGCCAACCGGTCCGCAAGCCACGGCATCAGGCCGCCGACGCTGACGATCTCCATAAGCTCGGGTGGAATGGTCTCGCAGGCGTATTGCTGGCCGCTGGTGTGGTTGATCACCACACCTTGCACCGGCCGCACTTCCAGGTCATCGCCGCGCTCGGCTTGCAGATCCGGGCAGGCAACAGCGGGTAGACCAAGGTTGAGTGCGTTGCGGTAGAAGATCCGCGCAAAGGACTTGGCCACGATCGCGCCCACGCCCAGGAACACCAGTGACTGCACCGCCTGCTCGCGCGATGAGCCGATGCCGAAGGACGCCCCACCTACCACGATGTCGCCACGTACCACATCGCTGGCAAAGTGCGGGTCCACCGCTTCCAGGCAGTGGCTGGCAAGTACGTCGACGGGCTTGCGCATGTAGGGGCCGGGGGCGAGCAGGTCGGTGTCGATGTTGTCGCCGAACACGAACGCTCGACCACGCCGGGTCAGGCTGCCGGTGGTGGTGGTGGTGCTGGTGGCGGTCACGGCGTCCGGCGCCGGTGTGGTGGGCGTGGCCATCACGCGGGCTCCGCCAGCAGTTCGCGCGGGTCGCAGAGGTAGCCCTTCACGGCCCCGGCGGCCACGCTGTACGGCGAGGCCAGGTAGACCTGTGCCTGCGCCGAACCCATGCGGCCCTTGAAGTTACGTGCCGTGGTGGACAGGCACACCTCTCCGGCGGCAAGCATGCCCGCGCCCATGCCGGCGCAGGCCCCGCAACCGGTCGGCAACAGGATCGCGCCGGCCTCGGTCAGGGTGGCAAGCGTGCCTTCGGCGGCGGCCTGGGCGGTCATCGCGACGGAGGCCGGGGCAATCAGCAGGCGGGTACCGTCGGCGACCTTGCGGCCCTTCAGGACTTCGGCGGCCATGCGCAGATCGGTCAGTTTGGCGCCGGTGCAGGCGCCGATATAAGCCTGGTCGATGTGGGTGGGTTCGTATTCGGTCACCGCGCGGCTGTTGGCCGGGCTGTGCGGGGCGGCGATCTGCGGGGCCAGGGTGGCCGCGTCAAAGCGGTGCTCAGCCAGGCAGGTGGCGTCGGCGTCGCTTTGCCATTGGGCGATGTCGCCGGTGAATGGCCGGCCGGCTTTGACCAGCGCGGCCAGGGTGGTGGCGTCGGCGGCCACGATGCCGGTTTCGGCGCCCAGTTCGGCGGACATGTTGCACAGGACCATGCGCTCGGACATCGACATGGCCGCAACGGCCGCGCCACTGTATTCAAACACCTGGTTCTCGTTGCCCATGCCCAGCGTGGCGCACAGGAACAGCATGATGTCCTTGGCACTGACGCCCGCCGCCAGCGCCCCGTCCCATTGCACGCGCACGGTTTGCGGCACCTTCAGCCACAACTCGCCGGTGACCAGTGCGCCGGTGATGTCGGTCGCGCCAACCCCGACCATCAAGGCGCCATAGGCACCACCGCTGGGGGAATGCGAATCGCCGCCGACGCAGAACATGCCGGGCTGCACATGGCCGCCTTCCTGCAGTACCACGTGGCAGATGCCCAGCATGTCGTAATGGCGCACGCCCTGAGCCTGCGCCCAGCGCCGGGTCAGGGCCAGGATTTCGGCGCTTTCCAGATCGGTGGCGGGCACGAAGTGATCGCTGACCACGACCACGCGGTCAGGATCCCAGACCTTGGCGCCCAGCGACTCCAGCCGCGAGGCAACCCGTCGCGGACCGCCGGAGTCGTGCATCATCAGCAGGTCGATGGACGCGGTGACAATCTCACCCGGCAGCACGTGTTCGCGCCCACAGGCGTGGGCGATGATCTTTTCAGCGAGGGTCAGTGCCAAACGGTGCTCTCCCAGAGTGCGCGGCGGTCAGGATCCGGTGCCGGGTCCATCGCGAGGCAGTAATTACTAGCCCTAATGATATGACTTTAGTGCTAGCACTGCGCAAGCACCAGTCCAGGACCCGGCCGTGAAGAAATCTCCGCCGTGTATGCCGTTCGTGCAACGGGTGCCTAGCCGACCCCCTTGGTGCTTCCCATCACCGCGGCCAGGACCAACGCAATCCAGATCACCCAGACCGGAATCTTCACCATCGCCATCAGGTGTTGCAGCGCAGCGTCGTCGGCTGGCGTGGCGGTACCAGCAACCACCTTGCCCAGCATAGGCCCGAACGGCTTGAGCTGGACGCGGATCACCAGACCCATCGCGATCGACAGGGCCAGCATCGCGATCTTGATGCCCAGCCATGGCGCTGGCGTGATCAGACCGCCCTGCTGGGTGGCATCGAACGCCAGCCAGAAGCCGGCGACCACCACCAGCACGCGGAACCCGAAGTCGATCTGGCCCAGCCGGCGCCCCAGCGCGCTGTTGCCCAGCTGGTGCACTGTCCAGGTCAGTGCGAGCCACGCCAGACTGATCGCCCACGCGACCGGCAACCAAGGCTGCAGCGCCGGCATGAGTCCCATGCCGGCGGTGAGCGTCAGGCCAATGGCCGCCGTGAGCACCAGCGCGGTGCGCGGCACCATGTCCAGGATCAGCATTGCCTTGGTCGCGAACATTCTTACCGGGGTCGGCTGCTTGGGGTCAACGATGAAGCCGCTGAGGTAGTACACGGCCAGATCGGTGCCAAGCCAGTAGCCGATCACCAGAATGTGCGCGGCGGTCCACATACCGAGATTCATCACTGCGGTTTCCTCAGAATGCTTTCGCGGCGCCAATCAGGCACACGGTGGAGATGCCGATCCAATAGAAGTACGCCAGGCCGCGACCGATCTTGATCGAGCGCTCCAAGGTGGCTTCCACCGCCGCATCCGGCGCCTGGTCGAGCTTGCGGAACAGTACCGTCCACTCGCGCATGATGAAACGCAGCTTCAGACCGATCACCAGCAGGCCCGAATAGATCAGGATCTTGGTCGCGTACCAGTTGGGGCCGTCCGCGCCACCGGCGAACGGGCCATGGCCCATCAACGAGGAAATCGCGCAGATTGCCAGCAGTGGGATCAGGATGAAACGCACGGCCTCATCAATGCGGGTCAGGCGGATGCCGAGGTCGGTATCGCGTTTGGCGAAGGCCGCCCAGCACAGCGCCAGCCAGGACAGGCCGAGGATCCAGAACAGCACCAGCCAGCCGCCATTGAGCGGGTTGACGTTCCACAACGTGCCCATGTGCAGGCCCAGCGGCAGCAGCATGATGATGCCGGTGCGCGCCAGGATGTCGATCCGGTACGCGGTTTCCATGTGGCGGCGGCGTTCGGCCAGCGGTAGCGATCGGTTGATCACCTGGTAGCTGGACTGGAACACGCCCCATTCGCCACCCAGCCAATAGACCATGGCGAGGATGTGAAACCATTTGAGCAGGATGATGGTGTGGAACATGTGGCGGTCTCCCCGGAAGTAGGTGTTGCAGGCGTTGTGTGGCTGGCGGAATATGGATCAGGTGTCCAACGGACGGTGCCACGGGTCAATACGGGGTTTCCAGCGGCGCCGGTGGCAGCGCGATCTGCGCCAGTTCCGGCGGCAGCACCGGCTCATAGCCCTGCTTGTAGTCGAAGTGGTGCTGCTCGCTGCTCCAGTGGTTGACGTGCGCGCCGCCCACAAACCGGATCAGGGTCAGCGAGCCACCGCGTGAGCCGTATGGCCCGTGCGGGATGCCGGGCGGACGCCAGAAATACGAACCCGGCCGCATCGTGCCGTACTCGCCGGTCAGGTCGCCGGCGATGAGGAACGCCTCTTCCGGTGTCGGGTGATGCTCCTTGGGCCCACGCCAGTTGGTCGGGTGGGTCTGCGGCGCGGTCATGAACAGGAAGGTCTTCTGCTGGGTGATCGGATCGATGCGCAGGATCTTGCGGCCGCACGCCAGGTGGTTGAGCCGGTAGTCCAGGACGC
>JBDSUI010000254.1:0-4781 GCA_039927795.1 Pseudoxanthomonas sp. | reverse complement strand
TGAGCTGGCCGCTGGCGCGCGTGGATGGGTGGCTGGCGCTGTACCACCAGCGTGCGCAGGCGGCTGGCTTGCCAGTGCCTGCTTTGGCCCGTTTCCAGCGTGACGCCGACTGGCTGGGCGTGCAGCGCCACCTCAAAATCCTGGGCGTCTTCGCGCGTCTGCACTACCGGGACGGTAAATCGAAATACCTGCAGGACGCACCGCGCTTCATCGCCTATCTCGAGGAAATGCTGCCGCGATATCCGCAGTTGCAATCGCTCGCCGGGCTGCTGGAATCAAGGATCAAGCCTGCGCTGCAATCGAAGGTCGTGGCATGAAGGCTTTGATTTTCGCCGCCGGCCTGGGCGAGCGCATGCGCCCGCTGACCGATCACACGCCCAAACCGTTGCTGCAGGTCGCCGGCAAACCGCTGATCGTCTGGCACCTTGAAAAACTGGCTGCACTGGGCGTAAGCGACGTGGTGGTGAATACCAGTTGGCTGGCGTCACGTTTTCCCCAGACGCTGGGCGACGGATCCCGCTGGGGTCTGCAGCTTCATTACTCCTATGAGGGACACACGCCATTGGAAACCGGCGGCGGCATGCAGCACGCCCTGCCCTTGCTGGGGGACGCGCCTTTCATCGCGGTGAACGGCGACATCTGGAGCGACTTCGATTTCGCTACGCTGTCACTCGACCCCCCCGGCTGCGCGCAACTGGTGTTGGTCGATAACCCGCTGCACAACCCACATGGCGACTTCGCGCTTGCCGAATCGCGACGCGTGGCTTCCGAAGGCGAGGCGAAACTCACCTTCAGCGGCATTGGCGTCTATCGTGCAGCGCTGCTGCGGGACTGGCGCGCCGTGGTCGGCAACGTGGCCGGCACCGAGTGCAACCCGCCCCGCTTCAAACTGGCGCCCTTGCTGCGCGCGGCAATGGCATGCGGCACAGTCACGGGCCTACATCACCTTGGCCGCTGGACCGATGTGGGCACGCCGCAACGACTCGAGGCACTGGACGGGGAACTGACCGGGCGCGATTGAGGTGGGCGAAGCGCCGTGTTGGCGCAACGCGCTGCACCGATCCTGCTTACTGGGTTTGGACGACCCGGGGCAACCCCGGGCAATCGGTTTGGGATGCAGCGGGCAGGACTGGTTGCAGCGCCAGCAGATCGCCGACCACATACCTACCCGGAACCCGCTACGACGGCCTGGAGCCGCTCAGGTCGTGGAATCAATCACCTGGCGCAGGAACGGCACCGTGATCCGCCGTTGCGCGGCCAGCGATTCGCGGTCCAGCCGGTCCAGCAGTGCGACCAGGCTGGACAGGCTGCGATCGGTCCGCGACAGCATCCATTCGATCGCCGCTTCTTCCAGCACCAGCCCGCGGCGCAGGGCCCGTTCACGCAGCAGTTCCGCCCGTGCCTGGTCGTCCAGCGGCTGCAGGACAATGCGGGCGTTCTGCGACAGACGCGAGCGCAGGTCGGGCAGCACAAGTGCCAGCGAATCGGGGACTTCGCGTGCCGTGTAGAGCAGGTTCAAGCCGGCGCTGCGTACGCGGTTATGGAAATCGAACAGGGCCACTTCATCATCGCGATCGCCGGCAATGGCTTCCAGCCCGTCCAGGGCTACCACGTCATTGCCTTCCAGGGCCTCCAGGGCATCACGCAGGCGGCCACGCGCGGCGGCAAGCGGCAGGTAAGCCGCGCGCCGCCCGGCCTGTTCTGCCGCTGCGCACAGCGCCAGTGCCAAGTGGGTCTTGCCGGTGCCCGATACGCCCGCCAGGTACAGCCAGTCCGCGCCTTGCGTATCGGCCAGCGCCTGCAGCTGTGCGATCGCAGCAGGCGGAGCTGCGATGAAATTTTCCAGGCGTTGGTCGGGCGGGTAGCGCAACGCCAGCGGCAGTTGCGGGACGCTCACGGGTTGACGCTCACGGATTGTCGAGATCCTTTGCCGCGCCTTCGCTGATCACGCTCTTGTCCAGATAACCATCCAGCACAATGCTTGGACGCTCGCCGGCATACAGGTGGCTGGCGGTGTAGCGCTCATGGGCGTAGCGCAGCAAGACGTTGACCACTGCGGCCATGGGCAGCGCCAGCAGCATGCCCAGGAAACCGAACAGCTGCCCGCCCGCAAGCACCGCAAACACCACCGCCACCGGATGCAGGCCGATGCGGTCGCCTACCAGCTTGGGGGTCAGCCAGTAGCTTTCGATCAACTGGCCTACGCCGAAGACCGCCAGCACGCCGGCCACATGTTTCCAGTCGCCGTATTGCATGAGCGCAGCCAGCACGCCCAGCACCAGGCCACTGGTCGGCCCCAGGTACGGCACGAAGGTCAGCAAGCCGGCGATGATGCCGATCAGGATGCCCAGGTCCAGTCCGACCGCCCACAGGCCGATGCCGTACATCACGCCCAGGATCACCATCACCAGGAACTGGCCGCGCAGGAAACCACCCAGCACTTCGCTGGACTCCTTGGCAAGCCGACTGACGGTGTCGATATGGTCGCGCGGGACCATGGACGCCACGCGCCCGACAATCAGGTCCCAGTCGCGCAGGAAGAAGAAGGTGACGACCGGGATGAGCACCAGGTTGGTCAGCATGCCGATCAGCGCGAAACCAGACCGCGACAGGTAACCCAGCACGGTCGCCGCTACGCCTCCGGCACTTTCCCAGTTGCTGCGGACCAGCTCGATCATGTGGTCCAGATCCAGCCATCCCGCCAATGCCAGCCCCGAGCGCTTTTCCACCCACGGCACGGCCACGTCGGTGAACCAGGCCTGGTAACGCGGCAGCGATTCGATCAGGGTGGTGAGCTGACTCTCCAGCAATGGCAGCAGGATGATCAGCACCAGCGCCAGCAGCAGTGCCATCAGCGTAAATACCAGGATCACTGCCGTATTGCGCGAGCGCCCCGCCAGTTGCAGCCGGTCCACCAGCGGATCGCCCAGCCAGCCGAGCAATGCGGCGACCGCGAACGGGGTAAGAATCGGTGACAGCAGCCACAGCAGCCAGAAGGCGCCCAATGCGATCGCCGTCCATTGCAACCGGCGCAGGAACCGCGCGATCTCGAACTCGGGGCTTTCCATCATGGATTTATTCACTTGAGGTCGTACACCGGTGGCTCGCCTTCGCCGCCCTGCAACGGACTGTTGTCTCCCAGCATGCGCTTGAAGCCGGACAGGCCACTGAGCAGCTCAAGATCAAGCTCAAGGGTGTCACCGCTGGCGCGGACCGGGGTGATCTTGCGCACCACGCTCATGCCCTGCAAAGCGGAAGACAGGCGCAGGTAATCGTCGGTACTGTCGATGCCCCTGAAGACGACCCGGTAGGTGCCAGCAGGACCACCACTGCCGCGCCTGCCATAGCGCTTCATCAACGCCTCGGCAGTCCCGTCGGCACCGGCGGCCATGGCCGCACGTGCATCGGCGTTCTTGCTGGTCCATTTCGACAGGACCTTGCCCTTGTCCACAAACACCCAGTCCGCCACCCAGCCGCCCTGGCCGCGATAGACCTTGCCAAGCAGTTGCATCGGCGGGCTGTATTTGGCCGACGCGCGTGCCACGGCCGCGGTGTCCTGGCGCCAGATGGCACCGACCAGGGCCTGTTCTGCGGCGTTGCCGGTCGGCAGACCCAGTTTGTAGCCACGTTCCAGCGCGCGGTTCAACAGCGGCCGGGCCGCATTGCTCTGGCTCAGACCAACCAGGCGCGGGCCGCTGCCATCGTCGATGGCCATCCACACCACCGGTTTGGGCCTGGGCTGCGGCCACACGGGCAGCCCCAGGTTGGCCATCAGGGCGTCGACCTCGGCCGGTGTGAAACGAACCACCAGGGTGCTGCGGAAGGTGGGCGCGCCGCTGGGTGAGGTGCCCTGGTCCTGGCGATAGTCATAACTGGCGACATAATTTTCGGCGCTGCGCAGCTCGGCGCCGACACCGGGACGGCCGGCCGCGCTGCGGTCGCCGCTGAGTTTGCCCAGCACCGCGCCCAGCGCACGCGAAAACGCGTTGTTGCGCTCAGCCTGACCCTGACCGTTGACCGGCACTTCGGCGTCGTAAAGGCCTTGTGCACCAGCGCGGTCGCCTTCAGTACGTGGGCTCTGGGCCCAGGCCGTGGAGACCAGCAGCACGGTGAAAGCCACTATCCAAGCAAAACCATAAATCCGGCGCATCTGCAGCTTCCTTGTAACCAGCGATTGCCTGGCGAACAGGTGAATTGTTGCCCGAATGCGCCCCGCACGCCAACGCGTGCCGTTCAGGACGGCCGATTGAGGCGCGTATTCCCTTAAAATCACGGGTTCCCGCTCCGCCGCCGGCCCTTCCGTGACCCAGACTCCTGATTCCAAACCCCCTGCAACCGCTCACGCGGCCATGACTTACCGCGACGCTGGTGTCGATATCGACGCGGGCAACGAGGTGGTCGAACGCATCAAGCCGGCCATTCGCCGCACCCTGCGGCCGGAAGTACTGGGCGGCGGTATCGGCGGCTTCGGCGGGTTGTTCGACCTCTCCGGCAAGTACAAGGAGCCGGTTCTGGTCTCGGGCACCGACGGCGTGGGCACCAAGCTGATCCTGGCCAAGCAACTGGACCGGCACGACAGCATCGGCATCGACCTGGTCGCCATGTGCGTGAACGACGTGCTGGTGCAGGGCGCAGAGCCGCTGTTCTTCCTGGATTATTTCGCTACCGGCAAGCTTGACGTGAACACCACCGTCGACGTGGTGGGCGGCATAGCCAGGGGTTGCGAAATCGCCGGTTGCGCGCTGATAGGCGGCGAGACCGCCGAGATGCCCGACATGTAC
>JBDSUI010000253.1:0-3028 GCA_039927795.1 Pseudoxanthomonas sp. | reverse complement strand
CGTATGCGGCGCCGTGGCCAGCAGCCGCTGCCAATGGGGCAACGTGGCCTGGGCGACGGCGTTGTCGGCGGTTTCCTCGCGATAACCCCAGCCATCCAGGATCAGCAGGACGACGGGTTTGGGGCGCGGCAGGGTCGCAGGGAGTGGGGGCACGGCGATGATCCAGTGACTTCAGGCAGGTGTGGATTGTAGCGAAGCCTGCTCATATGAGGTCTGCTGTACCCACACCGGCACCGGTGGAACCCGTTCCCTTTCTGCCATGTGATGCCGCAGTTGAACCCTGGGACTGCCTCACGCATCCCAGCCACTACCCACCACCAAGGAAGCCTGCCATGACTGCACGCCGTACTGTCTTTTTCCTCAGCATCGCGCTGTGCGCCACACCCTCCTTCGCTGCCGAGAGCATCTCCAAGGTCAATGGCAGCATTACCGCCGAAGCAGGCCAGGCTTACGGTGGGCTGCAAACCGTCAATGGCAGCATCCACATCGCCAGTGGCGCCAGCACCGACGATGCCGGCACCGTCAACGGCGGCATCGACGTGGGCGACAAGGCCACGGTTGGCGCGCTTGAAACGGTCAACGGCGGCATCAAGCTGGGCCGCCAGGTCACCGTCGATGGCAGCATCGAGACCGTCAACGGCAGCATCTTCGTGGACCGCGGCGGCAAGGTGAAGGGCGGCGTGGAAACCGTCAATGGCGCCATCGGCCTGGTCGGTACGCACCTGGGTGGCGACATCGTCACCGTGCGCGGCAACGTCACCGTGGGCATTGATTCGCACGTGACTGGCGGCCTGCGCGTGGAAAAATCCAGCGGCATGTTCAATCTGGAAAGCAAGAAGTCGCAACGCATCGTCATCGGCCCCAATGCGGTCGTCGAAGGCCCGTTGGTGTTCGAACGCGACGTCACACTTTATGTACACCGCAGCGCCAGGACCGGCAAGATCAGCGGTGCGACCGCCACACCCTACGCCACCGATACCGCGCCGCAAGACTGAAGCAAACACAGGACAGGCTAGAATCCGGGGCTCCTGACTCGAGGAATCCCGGATGCGATCCCACCTGATACTTTCCCTGGCGATGCTCGCGGCGCTGTCGGCCTGCAAGCGCGACGCGGCAGATACCGCGACTACGGCCGCTGCACCCGCGCCCGGCCCCGCCGCCGCTGCGCCTGCGCATACATTCGCCAGTGACATCAACACGGCTGATTTCGCCGAAATGGTGCAGACCCTGTCGTCCGACGCCTTCGAGGGCCGCGGCCCCGGATCAGTGGGCGAAGACAAGACGGTTGAGTACATCCAGGCCCAGATGCAGCGCATCGGCCTGAAGCCCGGCAACGGCGACAGCTATTTCCAGGACGTGTCCATGGTGGAAACCACCGCCGACACCGGCACGGTGCTGAAGCTTGACGCCAACGGCAAGACCCGCGAACTGAAGTTCGGCAGCGACATGGTCATCGGCACCCGTACTGGCCAGCCGGAAGTGAAAGTGCAGGACAGCGAACTGGTGTTCGTGGGTTACGGCGTGGACGCGCCGGAACAGAAGTGGAACGACTACGCCGGCCAGGACTGGAAAGGCAAAACCGTGGTGATGTTCGTCAATGATCCGGGCTTCCACGCCAACGATGCAGCACTGTTCGAAGGCAAGCGCATGACCTATTACGGGCGCTGGACCTACAAGTTCGAGGAAGCGGCGCGCAAGGGCGCCGCCGCCGCGTTGATCATCCATGACGACGCCGGTGCCAGCTACGGTTGGGACGTGGTGAAGAATTCCTGGTCCGGCGCACAGTACGACCTGCCATCCAAGGACGATCCCGACGCGCGCGTCCCGGCCCAGGGCTGGATCACCGCCGAGGTGGCCAAACAGTTGTTCGCCGACGCCGGTCTGGACCTGGCCCAGGCTTACAAGGATGCCAACAAGCGCGGCTTCAAGCCGGTGTCCCTGAAGGCCAAGGTCTCCATTGACCTGAAGAGCACGATCAGCGAGAAGAAGTCGCGCAACGTGGTCGGCGTGCTGCCGGGCAGCGAACGTCCCGACGAAGCGGTGCTGTACATGGCCCACTGGGACCACCTGGGCAAGCACGAGGGCGAAGCAGGCGACAACATCTACAACGGCGCCATCGACAACGCCACCGGCGTGGCCGGTATTCTCGAAATTGCCGACGCCTTTGCCCACCAGGCGCCCAAGCCCAAGCGTTCGCTGGTATTCGTGGCGGTGACCCTGGAGGAATCGGGTCTGCTGGGTTCCAAGTATTACGTCGCCCATCCCACCTTCCCGCTCAACAAGATCGCCGGCGTGATCAATATCGACGCCATGTCGGTGGCGGGCAAGGCGCGGGACATCACCGTGACCGGTTTCGGCAGCTCCGAGCTTGAAGACATCCTCAAGCCCATCGCCGCCGCGCAAGGGCGCACGCTGCATGGCGAGTCCTCGGTGCAGAGCGGCTACTACTTCCGTTCGGATCACTTCAACTTCGCCAAGGCGGGCGTGCCGGCGTTGTACGCCGATGGCGGCGAGGACCTGATTGAAGGCCGGACTGCAGCGGGCAAGGCCGCGGGCGAGGACTACGGCAAAAACCGTTACCACAAGCCCGCAGACCAGTACGATGCGGCCACCTGGAAGCTGGACGGCACCATCGACGACCTCAATGCCCTGTATGGCGTGGGCAAGGCACTGGCGGACGGCGAGCAATGGCCGAACTGGTACCCCGGCAATCCGTTCAAGGCCGCGCGCGACAAGATGATGCCGGCCAGGTAAGCACGCCGGCAGCAGTGGGCATTGCCCGCCTCTGCCTCGCACTATCGACGGCGCCTTGGGGCGCCGTCTCTTTTTTCCCGCGCTTGGGCTAGGCTATGCCGCATCCTCCGCAGGAAACGAATATGGCCATCGCCTACTGGTGCATCCTGATTGCCGCGCTGCTGCCCTATGTCTGGGTGTCCATCGCCAAGCAGTCCGGCGAACGCTACAACAACGGCGACCCGCGCGGCTGGCAGACCAGGCAGACCAATCCGCGCTCACAGCGCGCGCATGC
>JBDSUI010000252.1:0-5004 GCA_039927795.1 Pseudoxanthomonas sp. | reverse complement strand
GCGCTCGCGGATTTGCCGGAAGGATTGCGGGCCTGGATCGCGGAAGGCGCGGACCGCTCGCCGCTGCATTGTTTCCTGGAGAAGAAGCAGCACACACTGGGGCGTCGCCAAGAGGCCTAAGGCACCGGGTTTTGATCCCGGCATTTCGCAGGTTCGAATCCTGCCGCCCCAGCCAATGACATGTTTTCGCAGATTTTCCTCAAGCTCGGCCTCTGCGCCGGGCTTGCCCGCCAGCGCAACTTTCCGGATTCCAGCGACATGCAAGACGAACGCAACCTGCTTGTCTTTTCCGGCAATGCCAACCAGACGCTGGCGGCCAGCATCTGCCGTGAACTCGGCGTGCGCCAGGGCAAGGCGCTGGTCTCGCGCTTCTCCGACGGGGAAGTGCAGGTGGAGATCGAGGAAAACGTGCGCCGGCAGGAAGTGTTCGTGATTCAGCCAACCTGCGCGCCCAGTGCAGAAAACCTGGTCGAGTTGCTGGTGCTGGTGGATGCGCTGAAGCGCGCCTCGGCCGCCAGCGTCACCGCCGTGGTGCCGTACTTCGGCTATGCGCGACAGGATCGTCGCCCGCGTTCGTCACGCGTGCCGATCACGGCCAAGGTGGTGGCGCAGATGTTCAGTTCGGTGCATACCGATCGGGTACTGACCGTGGACCTGCACGCCGACCAGATTCAGGGATTCTTCGACATGCCGGTGGACAACGTATATGCCTCACCGCTGCTGCTTGCCGACATCTGGCGCGCCTATGGCACTGAAAACCTGATCGTGGTGTCGCCCGACGTGGGTGGCGTGGTGCGCGCACGCGCCGTGGCCAAGCGCCTGGATGATGCCGATCTGGCGATCATCGACAAACGCCGTCCGCGGGCCAATGTAGCCACGGTGATGAACATCATCGGCGACGTGCAGGGCAAGACTTGCGTGCTGGTCGACGATATCGTCGATACGGCAGGTACCTTGTGCGCGGCCGCAGCTGCGCTCAAGGCGCAAGGCGCGTTGAAGGTCGCCGCCTACTGCACGCATCCGGTGCTTTCGGGCCCGGCCGTGGACAACATCAACAACTCCGAGTTGGACGAACTGGTCGTCACCGACACCATCCCGCTCTCGGCCGCCGCACGCGGCTGCAACAAGATCCGCCAGCTCAGCGTGGCCGAACTGCTGGCTGAAACCATCCGTCGCATCGCCTTTGGCGAATCGGTCAGTTCGCTATACGTGGATTGAGCAGGGTGGTGAACCGATAGCCGGTAACCGATAGCGGCAAAGCCTGGTGCTTTCCTGTTTTCGCCTACCGATTACCGGTTCCCGGTAAAGCAGGCTCTTCTGGTCGCGGAAGAGCCACCAAAATCGCCGCGAGGCGGTTCATTCAACTGAAGGTAGTAGAGAAAATGGCAATCACACATGAAATGAAGGTCCAGAGCCGCAAAGACGAGGGTAAGGGTGCGAGCCGCCGCCTCCGTCACGCCGGTACTGTGCCGGCCATCGTTTACGGTGGCGAACTCAAGCCGGTCAGCATCCAGCTGAACCACAATGACGTCTGGCTTGCCAGCCAGAACGACTGGTTCTATTCCTCGATCCTGGACCTGAGCCTCAACGGTGAAGTGCAGAAGGTGTTGCTGCGTGACCTGCAGCGCCATCCGTTCAAACAGCAGATCATGCACCTGGATTTCCAGCGCGTGAATGAGAACGAAGCCCTGCATGTTGCGGTGCCGCTGCACTTCCTCAACGAGGACAAGTCGCCAGCCGGCAAGTCCACAGAAGTGGTGGTCACGCACGAACTGAAGGAAGTGAACATCTCCTGCCTGCCAAAGGACCTGCCGGAATCCATCGAGGTTGATCTGGCTGAGCTGAGCGTCGGCGACATCATCTATCTGTCCGACCTGAAGCTGCCGGCCGGCGTCGAGATTCCGAGCCTGAAGCTGGGCAAGGACCACGACGATGCGGTTGTCATCGCCAAGCACGGCAAGGAAGAAGTGGAAGCGGACGTCGAAGGCGAGGAAGCTGCCGAAGTGCCGGCGGCGAAGGTCGCCAAGAAGGACGAATCCAAGAAGTAATCGCATGACGATGCGTCCGCTACGGCGGACGCATCGGCGATTGTCGTCATGGCAGAACTCCGACTCATCGTCGGGCTGGGAAATCCCGGTCCCGAACACGCGCGAACCCGGCATAACGCCGGGTTCCGTTTTGTCGATACGCTGGCCGAAAAAGAGGGCGTGCGTTTCGGCCTGGAAAGCAAGCTGTTTGGCGAAACCGCGAAGATTCACGTAGGCGGAGAAGCGGTGTGGCTGTTGAAGCCATCCACCTTCATGAACCTCAGCGGCAAATCGGTGACCGCCGCGCTGCGTTACTGGAAGATCGATCCGGAACATGCCTTGCTGGCACACGACGAGCTCGATCTTGCGCCAGGTACCGCACGGCTCAAGTTCGATGGTGGCCATGGCGGACAGAACGGACTGCGCGACACCATGCAGTTGCTGGGCCACGGCAAGTTCCACCGGCTGCGCATCGGCATTGGCCACCCGGGCCACAAGGACAAGGTGACAGGCTGGGTACTTGGCAAGCCGGGCAAGGACGATGAAATCCTGATCGGCCAAGCCATCGACAACGCGATCGAGGTGCTGCCGCTGGCAGTCTCGGGGAATTTCATGGATGCGATGACCAGGCTGCACACACACACAAATGGGTAGCCGTTAACCGGTAGCCGGTAGCCTGGAGCGATTCGCTTCGGCTTGCCCGCTACCGGTTACCGATTCCCGGTTACCGGAGTAGTTCATGGGCATCAAATGCGGCATCGTCGGTCTTCCCAACGTCGGCAAGTCGACGCTTTTCAACGCGCTGACCAAGGCGGGCATCGCTGCGGCCAACTTCCCTTTCTGCACTATCGAGCCCAACGTGGGCGTGGTGCCGGTGCCGGACCCGCGCTTGAATGAATTGTCCGATATCGTCAAGCCGCAGAAAGTCCTGCCCACTGCGGTGGAATTTGTCGATATCGCAGGTCTGGTAGCGGGCGCGGCCAGCGGCGAAGGCCTGGGCAACAAGTTCCTGGCCCACATCCGCGAGGTGGACGCGATTACCCATGTGGTGCGCTGCTTCGAGAATGACGACATCATCCACGTCAATAACAAAGTCGATCCACTGTCGGACATCGATACCATCGATACCGAACTCGCATTGGCCGACCTGGACAGCGTGGAAAAAGCGCTGAACCGCGCCGAGCGCTCGGCCAAGCAGGGTGAAAAAGAAGCGATTGCCCGCAAGCCCGTGCTGGCCAAGCTGCTGGCAGCGCTAAACGACGGCAAGCCCGGTCGCAGCGTCGGCCTGGACGAGGAAGAACTGGCGCTGGTTCGCGACATGTTCCTGCTCACGCTGAAGCCGGTGCTGTACATCGCCAACGTCAACGAGGACGGCTTCGAGAACAACCCGCACCTGGACGCCGTGCGCAAGCGCGCCGCTGCAGAGGGTGCCGAAGTGGTGCCCGTGTCAGCGGCGATCGAGGAAGAGCTTTCGCAGATGGACGATGCCGATCGCGATACGTTCCTGGCCGACATGGGCCTGCACGAGCCGGGACTGAACCGGGTGATTCGCGCGGCCTATAAGTTACTGGGTCTGCAAACCTACTTCACGGCTGGTGTGAAGGAAGTGCGCGCCTGGACGGTCAAGGCCGGCTCCACCGCACCGCAGGCCGCGGGCGTGATCCACTCCGATTTCGAGAAGGGCTTCATCCGCGCCGAGACCGTTTCCTTCGCCGATTTCATCCAGTACAAGGGTGAAGCGGGCGCCAAGGAAGCGGGTCGCCTGCGCCTGGAAGGAAAGGAATACCGGGTGCAGGAAGGCGACGTGCTGCATTTCCGGTTCAACGTCTGAGCACAGGTCCTATTGCGTCGCGCCGTCAATGATGGGCGACGCATCGCGCTCTATACGGGTCTGCGCGCCCAGCCACGCGTAGCCGACAAAATCTTCGTGCTCGGCGTTGTAAATGTGGAAAAGCAGAGCGTTGTCGCGCCATTCGTAATTCTGGCTGATGTGCGAATCCTCGCGCGACAGCGACAGTGATACCGAATAGCTGCCCTTGCCGATACGTGCGGGGAACTCGAAGCGATAGAAGATCAGTTCACCCAGGCCCGGGTTTTCGATCGGCTGGTCCAGCCGATGCGTGTTGATGCCGTAGATAGCCTGGCCAAAACGGTCCTTGATCAGGAAGCCCAGCACCAGGCGCGGCAGCGGCGCATGGATGCGCACCCCAACTTCCAGGGTCACCATGTCTCCCACCTGCACCGCTTCCACCGGCAGCCCGTGGACGTCGAGCAGTCGCAGGCTTTCCACCCGCGCCTCACCCGTTCCTGAAATAGTGGAAATGCG
Organism: Pseudoxanthomonas sp.; assembly: GCA_039927795.1. Taxonomy (GTDB): domain Bacteria; phylum Pseudomonadota; class Gammaproteobacteria; order Xanthomonadales; family Xanthomonadaceae; genus Pseudoxanthomonas_A. The sequence goes on along the minus strand of JBDSUI010000252.1, from coordinate 651 downwards.
CCCGTCTTCCAGGACTTTCTGCTGGACGGTCTGGTGTTCGCGCTCGGCCATCAGGGCGTTGTAGTAATCCAGAATGTCGACTGGATTACCCTGCATCTTGACCTCTCCGTCCTGCAGCAGGATGGCCTTGTCACAGATGGTCTGAATCGCGTAGCGGTCGTGCGACACGATGAGCAAGGTGGTGCCCGCGCGCTGGAATTCGCGGATGCGTTCAAAGCTCTTGTGCTGGAAGTAGGAGTCGCCGACCGACAGCGCCTCGTCAACGATGAGAATGTCAGGACGCATCGCCGTGGCCACGCTGAAAGCCAGCCTGATCTGCATGCCGCTTGAATAGGTGCGGATAGGCTGGTCGATGTAAGGGCCGATCTCGGCAAATGCCTCGATCGACGGCATCAGCTCTGCGATTTCCTCAACACTCAATCCCTGCAGCTGGCCCCCCATGATGGCATTCTGCCGCCCGGTGAAATCGGGATGGAAGCCCATGCCCAGTTCAAGCAGCGCGGAGATGCGGCCGGTGGTGGTGACTGAGCCACTGGTTGGCTTGAGCGTGCCGGTGATCAGCTTGAGCAGCGTGCTCTTGCCGGCGCCGTTGTTGCCAACGATGCCGACCGCCTCGCCTGCGCCCACCTTGAAATTCACGTCGTGCAGCAC
>JBDSUI010000251.1:0-3176 GCA_039927795.1 Pseudoxanthomonas sp. | reverse complement strand
CACTTTCAACGCAGCATTCGGAGCAGCGCATGGGCCTGGACCACGTTTCCACCGGCAAGAACCCGCCTGACGAAATCAACGTCATCATCGAGATCCCCAAGGACTCGGAGCCGGTGAAGTACGAAGTGGACAAGGAAAGCGGCGCGATCTTCGTCGACCGCATCCTCTCCACGCCCATGCGCTACCCCTGCAACTACGGCTACGTGCCACATACCCTGTGTGGCGACGGCGACCCGGCCGACGTGCTGGTGGTGCTGCCGCTGTCGCTGATCCCCGGCGCAGTGATCCGCTGCCGCCCGGTGGGCGTATTGCGCATGACCGACGAAGCCGGCAGCGACGAGAAGATCCTGGCCGTGCCGATCACCAAGGTGTTCAACGGCTACGCCCACATCCAGGACATCGCCCAGGTGTCACCGCATTGGCTGGAGCGCATCGGCCACTTTTTCGAGCACTACAAGGACCTGGAAAAAGACAAGTGGGTCAAGCTGGACGGCTGGGGCGACGCCGCCGAAGCCAAGCAGATCCTGCTCGAGTCGATGGCACGCTACGAAGGCACGGCTGAGAAGCCCAAGTTCTGAATCGGCCGTTCCACCCGCTGGCCCGGCACTGCGTCAGGCCAGTGGCGCGCCCGGCACGGGAGCGTTCCATGATGAGGTTCGCGCGCGACGCACGGGGCGTTCTGGACGCACCCCATGCCTGCGCAACATGTCTGCGCCATTGGCCGGCCAAGTGACGTCAGCGAGCAACGGAAGGAAAAGGCATTGCCGCTCCTGCGCCAGTTCAGATTGAACCGGCCATGGCGCAACCACAGCTTCCGTTTCTCTAAAACGCAGCTGCAGCCGGCGCAACAGTGATTAAGGGTGGCAACAGGCAAGGCGCCGGGGTGCTCGTAGCGAACCAGACCGACCCGTATGCAGAGCCGTGGTTGGCGTTCCGGGAAGTTGTTGCTGCCGCGTGTCACATTGTCAGCATCCACTGCGAGCGCCGCATCGGCGGTGGCTGCCCACTATCTGGTCAACTACGCTTGAGACGAAACGCGTCCCGGGTCAGCCAGGGCGACGGCAAAGATTACCGCGGGTCGGAATCGCCGGAACCGCGACGCATGACGGTCAGTCCGATCAGGCGCGACACCACCAGGGCGATGTACATCACCCCGGAAAATGCTTCCAGCATTACCAGCGCTCGCGCCTGAGGCAGCACCGGCAGCACATCACTGAGCCCCACGCTGGCCAGCACGCTGAAACTGAGAAACAACAGCTCCATCCAGCTGCGCGGATCCTGCGGATTGACCGCCGCGATGAAGCTTCCCGGGTACCACTGCTGGCAGACCGAGTAAGAGAATGCAAAGGCCCACGCCAACAGGGTAAACGTGGCACCGGCGGCGAACAGTTCGTCGCTGGTGACCTTGTGGTCCTTGAGCATGTATTCGGTGAGGCTGGCAGCGGTGTAGAAATACAGCGCCGCTTCCAGCAGATGCGCATACACCAGCAAGCCGCCGTGCTGGCCCCACAAGGAGGCCAGCGAAAGCACGGTGGCGGGAATGGCCAGGCACCAGGCGATCCAGTTGCTCCACGCACTGCGCTTGACCACCCACAAGGCCAGCGCCAGCACCAGCACGCCGAATGCGCCAAACAGCGCGCGCCCCAGGTCGGTATTTTCCATTGCCGGGTAAAGCAATACCCCCAGCAGTTGCACCGCCAGCAGGAACGCCGAAGGATGGCGCCGCGCGGTGACCAGCCACCGCAGCCCCTTGAAAAGCGTCATCGCCTGCAAACCACCGGCATCTGGCAACGACTGCCGCATCTCCGCACCATCAGCGCCATGCCGTTAGCGCTGCACACCCGCGGGCCCGTTCTGGCCGGCCCGATACGGATAGGCCGCGAAGATCTCGGCCATGGTCGCGTCGATGCGTGTGGCACGTTGCTCGGGCTTGAGCCTGGCCATGCGGCCTACCGCAATGCCTTCCCAGACCAGACTATTCTTCCTGCGGTCCACCAGGTCCACGTTGAGGGTGCCCTCGGTGTACTGGCGCACGCTGGTCTGGTCGCGCCAATAGGGCACGGCGACATAAGTGCGCGCGCGGTAGCTGTAGTAATAGTCGTAGTCCACGGTGGGAGTGGAAGTCACGCTGGTCTTTTCCTGCATGTAGGCATTGAGGTTCACCCACAAATCCGGCTGCGTGGCCGAATAGGTGTAACCGCGTGATTCCAGTTGCGCGCGCGCCGCCGCCTTGATGCGGTCAGTGGTCGGCGTGGCATAGCCTTCCTTCTCCAGCGCCAGCGGGGTGTAGAAACCAAAACTGCGGTAACTGGAAAAATTGGCCTGTGGATCGATCTCGCTGCTGATGCGCGGGCCGCTGGCACAGGCCGCCAACAGCAGCAGCAGCGCGCCCAGGAGCCCCAATGAAAGACGTTTTTGAACGTGCATGGCAGATCTCCGTGGCTTCAGAATGGTTTGAACGTGGCAGAGGGGCCATTTGCCCCTGGTGAAAGTACGCGGCAAACCGGGCCAAGGTTGCATCCTTGCCCCGGCTCTGTTCAGCCTTGTCGGTAGACCTGTGCGCCCTGGGCCCGGAATTCGGCCGACTTCTCGGCCATGCCCTCTTCCAGCGCCGCAGTTTCTTCCACCCCGTGCTCGGCCGCGTAGTCACGCACGTCCTGGGTGATCTTCATTGAACAGAAATGCGGGCCACACATGCTGCAGAAATGGGCCAGCTTGTGCGCATCCTTGGGCAGGGTTTCATCGTGGAATTCCTGGGCCTTCTCGGGGTCCAGGCCCAGGTGGAACTGGTCTTCCCAGCGGAATTCGAAACGCGCCTTGCTCAAGGCATTGTCACGCACTTGCGCACCGGGATGGCCCTTGGCCAGGTCGGCGGCATGCGCGGCGATCTTGTAGGCCATGATGCCGTCGCGTACGTCCTGCCGGTTGGGCAGGCCCAGGTGCTCCTTAGGCGTGACATAGCAGAGCATCGCGGTGCCGAACCAGCCAATCATCGCCGCGCCAATGGCGCTGGTGATGTGGTCGTAGCCGGGCGCGATATCGGTGGTCAGCGGCCCCAGCGTGTAGAACGGCGCTTCACCGCACTCGGCCAGCTGCTTGTCCATGTTCTCCTTGATCATCTGCATCGGCACATGGCCGGGGCCTTCGATCATGGTCTGCACATCGTGCTTCCAGGC
>JBDSUI010000250.1:0-3645 GCA_039927795.1 Pseudoxanthomonas sp. | reverse complement strand
TCGCGCCCCGGAAGCGCCGGCGGTCGGCGTCGCGCAGGCAGGAAAGCATTTCCTCGATATTGGCCGGCGCCTGGGCGCGGCCCAGGATGCGAATCGCCTCGTCGGTCAGGTAGACGCGGTCGCGACCAGTATCCCATTCCCAACCGCCGATGTGCGCCAGTGATTGCGCGCGGTCGAACAAGGCGCTGTCGCGCTTGAGCGCGGTGACGTCGCTGAAAAGCGAAGTGACCTGTGCGGGTGCGCCGCCGCCCGGGGCGAATTGCGGCACCGAGGTCACGGTGAGCCAGATCAGCTGCTTGCTGTTGCGGTGGTACAGGCCCATCAGCATGCTTTCCACGACCTGGCCGGTCTCCAGGGCGCGGTGTGCAGGCAAGGCGTCGCTGCTCATCTCGCGGCCGTGCTGGTCGACGATGCGCCAGCGCTCCAGATTCAGTTCCTCGGCCAGTCGCATGCCTTCACCAATGCCGAAGATGCGCATCGCCGCGCGGTTGGCATACACAAGTTCGCGTGCGGCGTTCTGGACCAGGATGCCCTTGTCGATGACTTCCATCAGCTCGCGGTAGCGCAGTTCAGCTTCGCGGCGCTGGCTCAGGTCGCGGGCCACCGCCACCAGACTCTTGCGCCCGTCGAAGACGATGTTCGCCGAATGCACTTCCACCGGAAAGCGCGTGCCGTCGCCGCGCATGTTGGTGACTTCGATGACATAGGTGTCACCGCGATTCAGCGCTTCCCAGACCGGGTTCATATGGTCGTGCAGCAGGTCCGGGTTGAGTACGTTTATGTTCTTGCCGACGATCTCCGCACGCGGACGCTTGTAGGCCGCCATGCCCGCCTTGTTGAGGTCAAGCACGGTACCGTCCTCGGCCAGGATGCTGACCGGGTCGGGTACCGCGTCGAACAGGGCGCGATAACGCAATAGCGCCCAGTCCTTCTGCGTGGTGGTGACGCGCAGCATGTCGGCGGCCTGCTGCATGATTGTGCGTGTTGCACCCTCCAGTGTCGGGTCGGCGGCGGCCAGATCCAGCGATGCCAGCAGCGTGCCAGGGTCGGTGCGCACCAGCTGCAAAGCTGCGTCGGCGGCATCGGCGTCGGTCTGGTCCAGGTCCCGCTCCGTGGGCGCCTGCACATTCATGACGCGGACAAGGCCCTTGCGACCTTGCTGCCGGTGTCGCGGCCAAGCAGGGCCGACAGCCATAGTCCGGTGTCGCTGAGTTTGCCCAGATCGATGCCGGTGTCCATGCCCAGCCCATGCAGCAGATAGACCACATCTTCGCTGGCGACATTGCCACTGGCGCCCTTGGCATAGGGACAACCGCCGGTTCCGGCCACGGCGGAATCCACAACTGCCACGCCTTCCTCCAGGCACGCGAGGATATTGGCCAGCGCCTGACCGTAGGTGTCATGGAAATGCACTGCCAGCGCAGGCATCGGAACTTCACAGGCGACAGCCTTGAGCATTGCGCGGGCCTGGTGGGGGGTGCCTACCCCGATGGTATCTCCCAGCGAGATCTCATAACAGCCCAGCGCATGCAGGCGGGCGGCGACCCGTACCACATCGGTGACAGGCACCTGGCCCTGGTAGGGGCAGCCGAGCACAGTGGACACATAGCCGCGCACCCTGACCCCGTCCGACTGCGCCTGTTCCAGCACCGGGCGAAAGCGTTCAATGGATGCGTCAATGCCGGCGTTGATGTTTTTCAGGTTGAAGGCTTCCGACGCCGCGGTGAATACCGCTATTTCCTGTACGCCGACCGCGCGGGCGCGCTCATAGCCCTTCAGATTGGGAACCAGCACCGGATACGAAACGCGTGGATTGCGCTCGATGGCGCTGAACACTTCGGCCGCATCGGCCAGTTGTGGAACCCAGGCGGGACTGACGAAACTGGTAGCCTCGATGCTGCGCAGGCCGGTCTGCGACAGGCGATTGATCAGTTCGATCTTGTCGGCGGTGGCAATGATCGACTTCTCGTTCTGCAGGCCATCGCGTGGCCCGACCTCAACGATGCGTACCGGATACGTCAAGGTGTTTGCTCCGTTCGTGCGTGCGGTATCCACAGCGGTGGGGACTTGCCTTGTTTGAACAAGGGATGCTGCTGCAGCAGCGGCAGCGCGCGCCCCTGCAAGCGCCAGTCGCGTGAGCGCAGTGCAGATGCGCGTTCCCGGGTCATCCCAGCTGACCGCGCACGGTCAAGCGGGGCAAGCGTGATGTGAGTGGTGTGCGTGGGCAAGTGCATGGGAAAAAAGCGCATGGGCAATCCACTCCGTCGTCAATCAGTTGGAACGTAAAAAACCAGGGGTTGAGGACTGCGGCACACCGCGCGGTGCTTACTGCAGCGGTTCCAGCGTCGCCAGCACCGCGTCGGCTTCCACGAAGTCGCCGGCGACCGCACGCAACTCGGCAACGATTCCGTCGCGCGGCGAACGGATCGCCAGTTCCATTTTCATGGCTTCCATCACCAGCAGCTCCTGGCCCGCAACCACGGCCTCGCCAGGTTTGGCCTTGACCACCACAACACGTCCGGGCATGGGCGCAACGATGCGGCTGTCGTTGCCTGCGGCAGAGGCATGCTGCGGACGATAGGCCGACACCGGTATTAGCTCCAGGCGTCGCTCGCCGTCATGGACGGTGACCTTGCGCGGATCGGCGCGCACCTGGAAACTGCGCGCTTGTGAGTCCATGCGCAGACTCAGTTGCCCGCCGGCCATGCGTGCACCCCGGATAGACACGACGGCCTGCGCGCCTTCAATCATGTAGTCGCCATTCGCGCCATGGGCGACCAGGTCGAGTGCCTCACCCCGGTGCAGGAAGGCAAGCAGCCGGCGGCCGTCATGGCCAAGCCGCCAGCCGTCTGCAATGGCCCAGGGCGAATAGATGTCGTTGGAGACGGCGGCGTGCGCGCAGGCGTCGGCTTCCTGCATCAGCAAGGTGGCCGTGGCCGCTGCCAGCAACAGGCCGGCATCGACTTCGGCAGCCGGCATGAACTCTTCCAGGTGCCGGTCCAGATAACCGGTATCGATGCTGGCGTCGACGATGGCAGGGTGCCGGACCAGTCGCTCGAGGAATGCGATGTTCGACTTCGGCCCCACGATCTCGCAGTGGGCAAGCGCCTCGCGCAGGCGGGCTAGGGCCATAACCCGGTCCTGATCCCAGACGATCAGCTTGGCGATCATGGGGTCGTAGAAGATGCTGATCTGGTCTCCCTCGACCACCCCGGAATCAACTCGCACCTGCGTTGACCCCGCCGGCAGCCGCAAGATTTCAAGCGTGCCGGACCCGGGCAGGAAACCGGCTTCCGGATCTTCGGCATACAGACGCACTTCGATTGCATGGCCGTGCTGCGGCACCTGTTGCTGGGTAATCGGCAGGACGTCGCCTGCGGCAATCCGCAACTGCCATTCCACCAGGTCCAGGCCGGTGGTCATTTCGGTGACCGGATGCTCTACCTGCAGGCGGGTGTTGATCTCCATGAAGTAGAACGCACCGGCCTGGTCGACGATGAATTCCACGGTGCCCGCGTTGACGTAGTCGATGGCATGCGCGGCCTGCACCGCCGCTTCGCCCATCGCCGCGCGCAGTGTGGGGGTCAGGAAAGGCGAGGGCGATTCCTCCAGTACTTTCTGGTAGCGACGTTGGGCCGAGCATTC
>JBDSUI010000249.1:0-3525 GCA_039927795.1 Pseudoxanthomonas sp. | reverse complement strand
GGTTTCGTGGCGCGCGATGCCGGCGGCATGCCGACCACGCTGGGCCGCAACGGCAGCGACTTCTCCGGCGCCATCTTCGCCGCGCTGTTCGAAGCCGAAGAACTGCACATCTGGACCGACGTCGACGGCGTGCTGTCGGCCGATCCGCGGCTCGTGCCCGAGGCCGTGACGGTGGCGCGGTTGTCCTACGACGAAGCCTGCGAGCTCGCGTACTTCGGCGCCAAGGTCGTGCATCCGCAGACCATGGCGCCGGCAATCGAGCGCGGGCTGCCGATCATCATCCGCAATACCTTCCATCCCGATCATCCGGGTACCCGCATCACCGCCGAGCGCGACGTGACCGGGCCGGTCAAGGGCCTGACCCTGAGCGACGACCTGGCCGTGCTGAACCTGGAAGGCACCGGCCTGATCGGCGTGCCGGGCACCGCCGAACGCGTATTCGCCGCGCTGCGCGAGGCGCGGGTGTCGGTGGTAATGATCTCGCAGGGTTCGTCCGAACATTCCATCTGCTGCGTGGTGCGGGCCGCCGAATCGCGGCGTGCCCAGCGCGCCCTGCTGACCGCGTTTGCGCACGAGCTGAACATCGGACAGATCCAGCGCGTGCAGCTGACCGAAGGGGTCAGCGTGTTGGCGGCGGTCGGCGATGGCATGGCGGGCCAGCCGGGCGTGGCCGCGCGCCTGTTCGAATCGCTGGGGCGTGCACGGGTCAACATCCTGGCGATTGCCCAAGGCTCGTCGGAGCGCAACATCTCGGTGGCCATCGAGAGTGCCGATGCGACCAAGGCGCTGCGTGCGGCGCACGCCGGCTTCTGGCTATCGCCGCAGACCTTTGCGGTGGGGGTGATTGGTCCGGGCAACGTAGGTGCGGCGCTGCTTGATCAGCTGCACGCCGCGCAACCGCAACTGCTGGGCAAGGCCAATCTGGACTTAAGGCTGCGCGCCATTGCCTCGAGCACCAGGATGCTGCTGGATGAGCGCGGCATCGGTGGTGACTGGCGCCAGCGCTTCGCGGCAAGCGGCGCCGCGATTGACCTGGAGGCATTTACTGCACACCTGGTCAGTTCGCATCTTCCGCATCTGGTAATCGTGGACTGCAGCGGCAGCCCGGCGGTTGCCGACCGCTACGCCGACTGGCTGGCAGCAGGCATCCACGTGGTGACCCCGAACAAGCAGGCCGGTGCGGGCCCCAGTGCGCGCTACGACGCCATCCGCGAGGCCACCGCTGCCAGCGGCGCGCGTTTTCGTTACGAGGCCACGGTCTGCGCGGGCCTGCCGGTGATTTCCACCTTGCGTGACCTGATCGACACCGGCGACGTGCTGCTTTCGGTGGAAGGCATTTTCTCGGGTACCCTGGCCTGGCTGTTCAACCGTTTCGACGGCAGCGTGCCGTTCTCGCAGCTGGTGACCGAAGCACGCGGGATGGGCTACACCGAGCCCGATCCTCGCGACGACCTGTCCGGCACCGATGTGGCCCGCAAGCTGGTGATCCTGGCGCGCGAGGCGGGGCGCAGATTGAACCTGGAAGATGTGGTTGTGGAAAGCCTGGTGCCTGCCGCGCTGCGCGATGCCAGCGTCGACGATTTCATGTCGCGGCTGCCCGAAGTGGACGCGCTGTTCGCCGACAAGCTTGCCAGGGCCCAGGCCGGCGGACAGGTGCTGCGCTATGTGGCCAAACTCGATGCCGATGGCCATGCCAGCGTCGGCCTGGTGGAACTGCCCGCGACGCACGCTTTTGCCAACCTGCGCCTGACCGACAACATCGTGCAGTTCACCACACGCCGCTACTGCGACAACCCGCTGATCGTGCAAGGCCCGGGAGCCGGGCCCGAAGTGACGGCTGCCGGTGTGTTCGCCGACGTGCTGCGCGTGGCAGCGGGGCAGGGGGCCAGGCTGTGAAGCGGATTGCGAAGGCATTTGCCCCGGCCTCGGTGGGTAATGTGGGCGTGGGTTTCGACATCCTGGGCCATGTGATTGAAGGTGCCGGTGACACCGTCACCGTGCGCCGCATCGAGACGCCGCAGGTGCGCATCGTCGCGATCCGCGGGCTGGCGGTGGACCTGCCGCTGGACGCGCCAGCCAACACGGCGGGCGCCTCATTGATTACCTTGCGCGAGGCGCTGGGGTTGCCGTTCGGTTTCGAAGTCGAGATCGACAAGGGCATTCCGCTGGGTTCAGGCATGGGCGGTTCGGCTGCCTCGTGCGTTGCTGCGCTGGTCGCTGCCAACGAACTGCTGCCGGTGCCGCTGTCGCTGTCGCGCGAGGCGCTCTATCCGTTCGCCCTGACCGGCGAAGCCGTGGCCAGTGGCGGTCGCCATGGCGACAACCTGGGGCCGATGCTGCTGGGTGGGCTGGTGTTGTCTACCGCTGACCGCCTGGTCCGGGTTCCGGTGCCCGATGCCTGGCACAGCGTGCTTGTGCATCCCGACGCAATCCTGGAAACACGGCGCGCGCGCGAGGCCTTGTCGGGGGCCTATGCGCTGGGCGAGTTCGTTGCCCAGTCGGCCAACCTGGCACTGGTGCTGGCAGGCTGTTATGCCGGCGATGCGGGGCTGGTGCGGGCCGGCTTGCGCGATGTGCTGGTCGAGCCCCGGCGTGCGCCGCTGATCGGCGGTTTCCAGTCAGCCAAGCAGGCAGCGCTGGACGCGGGTGCGATGGGCGCGAGTATTTCCGGCGCCGGTCCCAGCGTGTTCGGGTGGTTTGAAACGCGCGCGCAGGCCGAAGCCGCTGCGCCGGAGATCCAGGCTGCGTTTGCCGCCGCTGGATTTCCCAGCCAGGCCTGGGTATCGCCGCTCAACAGTCCGGCGGCGAAGGTGGTATAGATTTTCCTTCTCCTGCGGGAGTAGGTGCCCAAAGGGCGGGTGACGGAATGGGTCATCCACTCTCGGCCAACTCGCACAGATTCATTCTGTTTCCCTCATCCGGCGCCACGCGCCACCTTCTCCCGATGGGAGAAGGGAAGTAATGGAATATCAACGACCATGCGCTTCATTTCCACCCGCAACAGCGCCCCCGCCGCCACGCTCAGCCAAGCCATCGCCGCAGGGCTCGCGCCTGACGGCGGCCTTTATGTGCCCGAAAAACTGCCTGACTCGCGTCCATTGGCGCTGGGTGGCGATCTGCCCGACACCGCGACGCGACTCATCGCTCCCTTTTTCGCGGGCGATGGGCTTGAGCAGGAATTGCCGGCCATCTGCCGGGAAGCCTTCGACTTTCCGGCGCCGCTGCTGCCGCTGGCAACCCCCGGCGATCACGTGCTGGAGCTGTTCCATGGGCCCACGGCGGCGTTCAAGGATTTCGGTGCCCGCTTCCTCGCGGCCTGCCTGACCCGGCTACAGGGGCAGCAGGACCGTCCGCTGACCATCCTGGTGGCCACGTCCGGTGACACCGGCGCCGCGGTAGCCGCTGCATTCCACAAGCAGCCTGGCCTGCGCGTGATCGTGCTGTATCCCGATGGCCGGGTGTCGCCGCGCCAGGCCCATCAGCTGGGTTGTTTTGGCGACAACATCACCGCCTTGCGCGTAGCCG
>JBDSUI010000248.1:0-8447 GCA_039927795.1 Pseudoxanthomonas sp. | reverse complement strand
GTGCTGATACGAAAATGCCGCTGCAAGGCAGCGGCATTCAATAGCGATCACAGCAGGCGGAAACTCAGGCCGCCGGGAACCACCACGGCGAGGCGACGCCGGTGTTGATGAGCAGTGCACGGGCGCGAACGAAGCGACGGATCGAGGCGGTGCCCATGCGTGAGCCGCCCATGCCGGACAGCTTGAAGCTCTGTTTTTCGGCGGTCTGCACCATTCCGGTCAGGCAGGCGTCGTTGACGCTGATGCCGCCGGCATGCAGCTGACGGGCGACGCGCTGCACGCGCTCCGGACTCTGCGTGAACACCGCGGCAGACAGACCGAATTCGGTGGCGTTGGCGCGGGCGATGGCTTCGGCCTCGTCGGCCACCACGATCACCGGCAGCACCGAGGCGAAACTTTCCTCGCGCACCACGGCCATGTCGTCGTTGACATCGACCAGCACCGTTGGCGGACACCATTGGCCGCCGTGGTCGACCAGCTCGCCGCCAGTCAATGCGCGCGCGCCCTTGGCCTTGGCGTCGGCCAGTTGCTCGCGCACCAGTTCCACCTGCGAAGCGGCGATGATCGGGCCGATCTGGCCCTGCTTCGGATCCGGCCAGGCCAGGGTCAAGGCGGCGGCTTCTTTCACCAGCGCGGCAATGAAGGCGTCGGCGACAGGCGCTTCAACATAGACGCGCTCGATCGACATGCAGCTCTGGCCGCCGTTGACGAAGCTGCCCCACGCCAGCGCGCGCGCGGCGTGTTCGACATTGGCATCGGACAGCACCAGCGCCGGATCCTTGCCGCCCAGCTCAAGCGAGGCAGGAATGAAACGGCGCGCGCAGGCTTCGCCGACCTTGCGCCCGGTAGCCACGCTGCCGGTGAAGCAGATCTGGTCGGATGCCTCGATCACGGCCTGGCCGGTGGCGCCAGCGCCGGTGACCAGTGCAACGACCTCGGCCAGACCGGCTTCGGCCAGCGCTTCACGCAGCAACGGCACGAAGCGCGAGGTGACTTCACTGGGCTTGGCCAGGATCGCGCAGCCGGCGGCCAGCGCCGGGACCGCGTCGATCAGGGTCAGCATCAACGGGAAATTCCACGGACTGATTACCCCGACCACCGCGAACGGCACCCACGTCTGCTGGGTCTGGATAAAGGGAATGGCTTCCTGCTGCACGGGTTTTTCAGCCAGACAGGCCGGGGCCTGCTGGGCCCAGCGACGGATTGCCGAGACGGTACCGTCCACTTCGATCACCGACTCGTGCCAGCGGCCGGTATCGGCAAGCAGCACGTCAATGAATGAATCCCGGCGGGCCACCAGCGCGTCGGCCAGCGCGCTCAGGCGTGCGCAGCGCGCCTCGATCGACTGTTCAGCCCACGCCAGCTGCGCCGCACGCAGCGACACCCCAATCGCCGCCACGTCTGTGGCAGAGGTGATCGGCAGTTCGCCATCGGATTTGCCGGTACGCGGATTGCGCAACGGCAGCGAAATGGAATCAGTCATTGCCGAGTACTCCGGACGCCTTCAGCGCGTCGATGGTGGCTTTCTGACGGGCGGCGAAATCGGCCCGCTGCGGGATTTTCAGCACGTCGCCATCGAGCAGCGCGTTCGGCTTCAGCCCGGTGGTGGCCAAGCCGGCGTTGATCGCGGCCTGCGGCAGGCGCGAGTGGAAATTGCCCATGCCCGGGCGCACGCGGCGGCGGCGCAGGCCGGCGATGTCGATTTCGGTATTGGCCGCCATCGACTCGCCCATGCCGGCCACGGCCAGCACGCGGCCCTGGTCATCAACGATCTTGCTCATGCCATCGGCGCTGCCCATCGGGATGTCCACGCCGCTGATGCCGGCGGTGTTGGCCGAGACCACGTAGGCGATGTTCTCGATGGCGCGGGCGCGCTTGGCGATGTCCTTGGGCGTCAGATCGGGGCTGCCGACCTCGCTGGTGGAATGCAGGAACACCTCGGCGCCGCGCAGACCCAGCGCGCGCGCGATTTCCGGATACAGGATTTCTTCGGAGGCCACGCAGGCCAGCTTGCCGATCGGCGTGCGCGCCACCGGGAACACGCCGTCGATGCCGTATACATCCAGATACTTGTCCCACACGTCGTGCGGGCTGGGCGCGTACAGCGAGATCAGCCGGCGGTAACGCAGGATCTGGTTGCCACTGTCATCGAGCACCACCGACGACTGGAAGTACAGGCCGGGGAAGTTCGGGTCGCGCTCGTAGGCGTTGGAACACAGATAGACGCCGTTGTCCTGGGCAATGCGGCCCAGCTGCTCGTACTCGGCGCCGTCCATGTCAAAGCAGCCCTTGGCGGCCCAACCTGGAATGGTGTCGCCCAGCGGGTAGCTGGTGGCGAAGTATTCGGGCAGCACCACCAGCTTCAGGTCCGGGCCGATGAAAGCCTTGGAAGCAGGGATCTGGCGGCCAACCAGCGCGATGTTGTCGGCGATGGCAAGGGCGGCGTCTGCCGCGCTGGCGCAGCCGTTGACCGCGCGGCAGGTGGTCTGCAGCGCGAGTGCGCGATAAGCGTCAATCATGCCGTCATTCATGGCGTCGTTCCTGCACTATTGGTTTGATCCAGTGACTCGGTCGCGGCGCCATCGGCCAGCAGCACGCGGAATTGTCCGGCACCTTCGCGCAAAGTCTTCACTGCTGCGTACTCGGGCGAATGCCAGAACGCCAGAACCGCCGCGCGGTCCGGCCACACCGACACCACCGTGCGGCTACCTGCATGGTCGCCTTCCAGGCTTTGCTGTTCGCCGCCCATGACCACATAGCGCCCGCCGTACAACGCCACTACCGCCGGCGTCTGCCGGGCGTAGTCGCCAAATCGCTTCGGATCGGTGATCCGGGCCTCGATGATCAAGTAAGCAGGCATTCGGGTCTCTCAGTTGAAATGCGGGGCGCGCTTGGCCAGGAATGCCTGCGCGCCCTCGGCGAAGTCCGCGCTGCTGAACGCATCGTTGAAGGCCGCTTCGGCCTGGGCCGGGCCAAGCGTGGCATCCCCGCCCAGATGGCCGAGCACCGTCTTGATGCTGCGCCGGGCCTGTCCGGAGGTGGCCAGCAGCGATTGCAGCTGCGCCTGTTCCAGCGCGGCCAGGCCATCGTCTTCGGCCAGCTGGTTGACCAGGCCCCAGTGCAGTGCCGTGGGCGCATCGACCAGACGACCGGTCAGCAGCAATTCGCGGGCGCGGGCCATGCCGACCGTGTTGACCAGCCGGCGGCTGTCATCAGCGCTGTAGACCAGGCCCAGCTTGGCCGGCGTAATGGCGAAGCGGCTGCGCTGGCTGGCCAGTCGCAGATCACAGGCCAGTGCCAGCCCCAACCCACCGCCCACGCAAACGCCGTCGATGACCGCCAAAGTGGTCTGCGGCAGGCGCTGCAGTTTCAGCTGGGTGCGTTGCACCTGGGCGTTGTTGGCCGCGAAAGCCGCCGGTTCGCTCAGCAGCACGCCGAGTTCCTCAATGTCCGCGCCGGCGCTGAATGCGCCCGGGCTGCCGGATAAAACCATCACTTGTGCCGCACTATGCGCAATCCCGTCCAGGGCCGCTTCCAGCGCGGCCCAATGACGGGTCGCCAGCGCGTTGCGTTTTTCGGGCCGCTGAATGCGGATGCGGGCGACCAGTCCCTCAATTGTGCAGTCAATGACATTTTCAGAGGGATGCATCTTGGTCCACCCAATTTGTTCTATCGTTATAGCATTGAGCAAATGGAAAGGCGAAGCAATATGCCGTACGACGCAATGGCGACATTGATGAATTCGAACGCGCGCAAGCTCCTGCGCAATGATTTGCCAACCCCGCTCTACCATCAGATGTTCAGCCTGCTGCGCGACCGCATACTCAACGGCGAGATCCCGTTGAAAGCGCGCATTCCCACGGAGTTCGATCTGGCCGAGGCTTTTGGGGTTTCCCGGATTACCGCAAAGCGGGCGCTGGATGAACTGGCCGGAGAAGGCCTGGTCGAGCGCAGGCGCGGCAAGGGCACCCATGTGATCCACCGCTCAAAGCCCAAGCCACTGCACAGCCCATTGACCGGCCTGCTGGAAAGCCTGGAATCATTGGCCGAACAGACCCGCGTCAGCCTGATCCAGTTCCGGCGTGCGCCACCACCGGAACCCATACGCGCGCTGTTCGATCTGCCGGCCGATGAGAACCTGGTGCAGGCTATTCGCCTGCGCCTGCGCCGCGATACCCCTTTCGGTTATTACACCAGCTGGACCCGCAGCGATCACGACGACTTCAACGAACAGGCGCTGGCCACCACCTCGCGGCTGAAGTTGTTCCGCCAGGTCGGCATTGAACTCAAGCAGGTCGAACAGATCATTTCGGCGGTCAACGCCGATGCGATCAGCGCCATGTATTTGAAGGTCCAGCCGGGAACCGCGCTGCTGTCGCTGGAGCGGCGCTCCTACGATAACGAGGGACGCATGGTGGACCTGCTAAGCATTCACTATCGCCCCGACCAGTTCTCCTACCAGATGACTCTGGATGTGGAAACGCCGCTGCCGGCCGAGTAAGGTCCACTTGATCTGCCCTGTGCATTTGTCCGGACATATCATATGATCGGGTGAATGCCATTGCGCTGCCGTCGAGGCCCGCGCAGTGGCCTTGCTTGCCGGCCGGCAGTGCCGCCAGGAATGATTCCATTGCGATGCAACGCATGCGCCGGTTACATGCCGGTGGTGCTGGGCTTTGCCGCACCACCCCCGTTCAAAATGAGGACTGTCGCATGCTTTCCGAAGTGAAAATGGTCACCCTTGGCGTCAGCGATCTGGATCAGGCGTGCGCGTTCTATGCGTCAGCCCTGGGCTATCAGGTCAAGGAGCAAGGCGAGATATCGCCGGCGCTGGCACCGCTGTGGCGGTTCGATCCAGCCCTGAAGGGGCGTTACGCGGTGGTCGCCGCCGACGATTCCGGGCTGGGCCGTATTCGTCTGATCAGTTTCGATGCGGTTGGACAGCGCCTCTGGAACGCCGACAATCTTTACAACGGCAGCGGCTACTACGCACTCAACTTCCGCTGCCGCGACGCCTTGCAGACCATGCACGCAATCACCGGTGCCGGCGGCAGTTCCGGGCATGAGCCCAGCTACTGGGAAGTCAGCGATGAAGTGGCCGTGCGCGACTCCATCAATGATGATCCTGACGGTATCCGCCTGGACGTGTTTTCCTACGAGCGCGGTGGCGATCTGCGTGGCCCTCTGCATACCGATGTCAGCGTGCTACAGACCATCGCCATCGCCACCCGTGACGTGCCGCGATCGGTGGCGTTCTATCGGGCGCTGGGTTTCGAGATCCTGTTTGATCGCAAGCTCGACTTTCCCGAACTGCAGGCGCTGCTCGGCACCGATCGCCCGGTCAAGATCCACAACGTGAATCTGATGAAGGACGGCACTATCGTGCCCGGCCGGGTCGAGATGTTTGCCTATATGGACATGGAACACCTGCCCGATGCCCCGCTGCGCGACCAGGCAGTGCCGCCCAATATCGGCATCCTGTCAGCCAGTCTGGCCAGCACCCAGCTGGACGTCGATGTGGCGCAGCTGCAATCGCTGGGCGGTGAACTGGTTGCGCGCGCGCAGCTCAGCCTGCCGGGTGTTGGCAATTGCGAAACCGCGACCGTCTTCGGTCCCGATGGCGAGTTGCTGGAGCTTTATCAGGCGATTTGATCCACGCGTGCAGCGTTGAGCCGTTGCGCAGCCGCGTGGAACTGATGGGTAGAACGAAGGTGTCCGCTGACCGGCGCCTTCTATACCCAATGGTGGCCCCGGATGAGGCCCTGCAAGGCGGCGGCCCTGCCGTCGCAATCGTCCGAGGCGCTGCTCACGATGCGAATCGGCCGCTCCAGTTGCAACCGCGCGGCAGCTAGGGTCACAACACGGCAGATGGCGTTCGCGTTCCCGTCGTCAGCCATCGCCAAGGTGGCCACCGCCACGCTGGAAGCCCGGCGCCGCCACTTGCGGCTGGAAGCACGCGCACTGCTCCACGCTCAGCAGCCACGGGCGAGGCACCCCGAGCGAACGCAACCGGTTCCCCACGGGGTCTGCACAAACGCGGCCGCGCCGTCGCGGGCTTCGATGCTGGTGGCAAGGTACCGCCCCGTGTCTGGGTCACCACGCCAGAGGTTCCGCGCTGCGGCTGTCCCTCACCTTGGCCCCGCCCTGCCCGCGGCAGAGGAAGCAGCCGCCTGAATGCCGAATTGGCGCCAATTGATCCAGGTCAAGTTGCTTCCCGGATGAATTGATATATAGATATCTCAATAAGTCTTTTGGTCAATGCCGGTCATCGGCACGGGCCAGCAGATCATGCAGTGCCTGGGCCGGAGTACCGGCAGGGATCAATCCGCTTTCCCTCATCGATGTACCCAAGGACCCCGACCATGAAGCGACGCACATTCCTCCAGGTGTTGGCAGCAACAGGCGCCGCACCGCTCGTACTTCAAGGCTGCGGCCTGCTTGGAGCCGGCTCCTCGGAAGGCAATGCCGGCGCCGATGCCAGCACCACGCTGGACGCCGACGTGCTGGTGATCGGCGCTGGCATTGCCGGCCTGCACGCCGCCATGCTGCTGGAGGAGCAGCAACCCGGCCGCCGCGTGCTGGTGCTGGAGGCCAGCCCGCGTGTCGGTGGCCGTATGCACACCATTGAGGCCGGCGGCCAACGCTTCGACGTAGGCGCGACAGATATCGGTGGCAACTACTGGATGACCCGCGGCCTGGCGCCGCGCGTCGGTGTGAGCATCCTGGATGCGACCGCTGAAGCCGCCAAGGCACGATTTGGGGGTGCCTCGGCACTGGGCGTGGGCGGCAAGCTGGTCAACGCCACGGACTGGGCGGGCAGTGCGCTCAACCCCTTCAGCGGACGTGAACGCGCGATTCCGCCGCCGGCGCTGCTGTCGGTGGCCACTGGCGGTCCGGCTAATCCGATCACCAACATCAGCGAGTGGCTGTCACCGGCGCTGGCCGCCAACGATATTCCGATGCGCGACTGGCTGGGCGCGCGCGGCTGGTCCAAGCAGGCGATCGACTACATGGACGTCGGCGCGACCTACAACGGTCTGGACGGGGTCAGTGCACTGGACATCTTCCGCCGCAACGCGATGTTGGGCCGTGGCCCAGGCGGCGCACCCGGCACGATGGTCGGCGGCACCCAGGCGTTGCCGGAAGCGGTCGCGGCCAAACTCAAGCAGCGGGTGGTATTCGGCGCACAGGTGCGTGAAGTCGCGCAGGAAGCCGACAGCGTGGTGGTCACCGCCACCGATGGCCGTCGCTGGCGCGCCCCGCGCGTGGTCATGGCGCTGCCGCCGGGTCCGCTATCCACGGTGAAGTTCTCACCCGAGCCGCCGGCCGAGCAGCGCAAGGCCTGGGTCGACCGCCAGCTGACCGCGGTCACCGCCATCCACCTCAAGCCGCTCAAGCCGTTCTGGGAAACCGACGGCCTGCCGCTGAACATGTGGCTGGACGGCTCCATTGAACGCGTGTTCGGCGTGCCGGGCGAGGGCGGCCGCATCGAGCGGATCCTGGTCTGGGTCAATGGCCGCGGCGCGCAGGCCATCGACCAGATGGACGATGGCGAGATCGGCCGTTGGGCGCAGCGCGAGTTGGCGGGCTGGCGTCCCGCCTCCGCCGATGCGACCGAGGTGCTGGCCGTGCGCAACTGGGGTCGCGATCCGTTCACGCGCGGCGCCTTTGCGGAAACCGCGCCGGGCCGCTGCGCCGAGACCGCGCAGTGGACCGCCAAGCCGCTGGGCCGGGTCCACTTCGCCGGCGAGCACACCAACTTCGACCAGCCTGGCATCGAGGCGGCGTTGGCCTCGGGCCTGCGCGCGGCCGTGGAGATTGCCGCCGCCCAGGCCAACACCGCCGGCACGCCGGCGGCGTAGTTCGCCGCTGACCTGATAACGCATCCAGCAAGGAGTCCACATGACGCGGCCACACACCGAGTTCCTGCAGAACCAGTCCCTGCCCTGGGAAGCCGAGGCGCTGTTGCCAGGCGCGTGGACGCGCACCCTGAGCGTGGACGACGAGACCGGCGCCTGCACACTGCTGTCAAAGATGGACCCGGGCCTGCACTTCGAGCAGGGCAGCCGCATCGCCGCCGACGAGGAGTTCTACGTCCTGTCCGGCTGCTATTACCTCAACGGCTACGAGTACGCCGAGGGCTGCTACGGCTTTTACCCGGCCGGCCACCCCCGCGCCGGTGCGTATTCCTCGGAAGGCGCGGTGATCCTGCGCTTCTTCGACAGCCGTCCGCGCCTGATGGCCAGCGACGAACCCGCACCGGACGACCGCGCGCCGGCCATTCCCTTCGTCGACACCTACCGCATGGTGTGGGACCGCAGCGTCCTGGACTACCGGCTCAACCACCTGGCGTGCGGCCGCAAGATCCTGCGCATCGATCCGATCACCCAGCAGAAGACCTTCCTGTTCATGACCGCGCCGCAGACCCACCCGACCAACTGGCGTGG
>JBDSUI010000247.1:0-3534 GCA_039927795.1 Pseudoxanthomonas sp. | reverse complement strand
AGCGTTTCTGCGAGGTCCCCAACGTGGTCGTAACTGTCTTCGACCAGCCACGCCGGCTGCCCGCTTTCCTGCACGATCCATTCGCGCAATTCGCGGGTGTTGGCAATGCGTGCCAGCTTGCCACCGGCCAGCAGCCACATGGCCCAGGCGGCATCGGCGGGCGCAGCGTCGCGAAAATAACGAACCAGAGCCGCGCGCTTGTCGAGCGTGGCGGTGCTCTGGTCCAGTGCGGTGTAAAGGTCGGCGAACTGCTTCATGCGCCGCTCCCGCGAAACTGTTGGAGCGGCCTGGTGCGTGCGCACCGCACGTGGTCCCCGCATGTCAGATTGAGGCTCACTCCTCACCACCGTAGTCGGTACGGAATGCTTCGGCCGCGATGCCCTGTTCCTGCAGCGCGCGGATAATGGCGTCGGTATTGCCGTGGGTGGCAATGACCCGGCGCGCGCCGGTTTCGCGCACGGTGCGGAACAGGTCCGGCCAGTCGGCATGGTCGGAGACCACGAAGCCACGGTCGTAGTTGCGCCGCCGGCGATTGCCGCGCAGGCGCATCCAGCCCGAGGCGAAACCCTGCTGCGCGCGCTTGAAGCGGCGTATCCAGGCACTGCCTGCGGCGGACGGCGGCGCCATGATCAGCTTGCCGCTGAAGTCGGCGCCCTTTTCCTCGTCGGCGACCAGTCGGGTGTCCAGCATGGCGATGCCCGATTCGCGGTAGACCTCCACGCCGGCCGCGATGGCGCCATGCAGCAGCGCGGGCTGGTCGTCGAAGGGCATCAGTTCGGCCAGCACCCGCTGGGCCTTGCCCAATGCATAGCAGTACAGGATCGCGGCTTCGCCACGCTCTGCACAGTCGCGGCGCCAGGTCACGATATCGCGCGCCACGTCGGCGGTGTGCGGCCAGCGGTAGACCGGCAGGCCGAAGGTGGCTTCGGTGATGAAGGTGTCGCACGCCACCACTTCGAATGGCGCACAGGTGGGATCGTGCTGGCGTTTGTAGTCCCCGGACGCCACCCACACCTCGCCGTCGACTTCCACCCGCACCTGCGCCGATCCGAGCACGTGGCCGGCCGAGTGCAGCGACACTTTCGCCGCACCCAGCCCGAAGCTTTCGCCATAGTGGTGTGCACAGTAATCCTGCTCGCCCAGCCGCCAGCGCAGGATCGGCAGGCTCTGGGTGGTGCAGTGGTACTGGCCCATGCCAGTGCGCGCATGGTCGCCGTGGCCATGGGTAATGATCGCGCGGGGCACCGGCTTCCACGGATCGATGTGGAAGTCGCCTGCCGGGCAGTACAGGCCCTCGGGGCGCAGGACGATCAGGTCTGGGGAGTGGGCAGGCATGCGAAGACTGTGGGGCAGGGGATGTGCACGAATTGCTAAGGTGCCGCGCTGCCATCTCACCGGTCGCGACCCGGCATTTTGTGTAGGAGCTGGGTAAGCTGCGACCGCCTTCTTCGGGCCCCGACGCCCCAGGCGTTCCGAATTCACAGTCGCAGCTTACGCAGCTCCTGCCGGGCGCCGGCGCTAGAATCGGGCCATGGATAAGCTGCCCCCGTTCGAGACCCATCGAATCGAAAACCAGCCGCCCCCGTTCGAGCCTCGAGATCTCTGGGCCGACGACGAAGTGCTGCGCGACGCGGTTGCTCGTGAGGGCGCGACTTCGTTTTCCGGATCTCTAGCGGACTATGCGCGCCTGGCCGGCGACGAGCTCTACCGCATCGGCTTCGACGCCAACCGCGACAAGCCGCGGCTGAAAACCCACGACCGGTTCGGCCGGCGCATCGATGTCGTCGAGTTCCACCCTGCCTATCACCGTCTGCTGGAAGCGGCCAAGGGCCATGGCGTGGCCGGTCTTTCCTGGCATGAGCCACGGCCTGGCGCGCATGTGGCCCGCGCCGTACTCAGCTACCTGCATCACCAGGTGGAAGCAGGCACCAGTTGCCCGCTGACCATGACCCATGCCGCGATGCCGGTGCTGCGCCGTGAGGCTGCACTGAAGCAGTGGGCGGACAAGGCGGCGGCGCCGGTTTACGACGCCCGCGATGTGCCGATTGCGGAGAAATCCGGCATCACCCTGGGCATGGGCATGACCGAGAAGCAGGGCGGCTCGGACGTGCGCGCCAACCAGACGGTTGCCACCCCGCGCGCAGCCGAGGGGGAATACGCACTGGTAGGCCACAAGTGGTTCCTGTCCGCACCGATGTCCGATGGTTTCCTGGTGCTGGCGCATGCGCCGGCTGGGCTGAGCTGCTTCCTGCTACCGCGCCGTCTGGACGACGGAGCAAAGAACGCGTTTCGCCTGATGCGCCTGAAAGACAAGCTGGGCGACTGGTCGAACGCATCTGCGGAAATTGAATTCTGCGGTGCACGGGCGCAGCGCATAGGAGAGGAAGGTCGTGGCGTGGCGACCATCATTGAAATGGTGATGCTGACCCGCCTGGACTGCATGCTTGGCGCTGCCGCGCAGATGCGCATGGCACTGGCCCACGCGATCCACCATGCGCGTCACCGCGTCAGCTTCGGCAAGCCACTGGTTGAACATCCGCTGATGCGCAACGTGCTGGCTGACCTGACGCTGGAGGCGGAGGCAGCCTTGGCGTTTTCTCTGCGGGTCGCACGTGCCGTGGACGCCGCGCCGCGCGATGCGGGCGAAGCGGCGTTCGCCCGCATCTCCACCGCGATTGGCAAGTACTGGTTGTGCAAGCGTGCCCCAGTCTTCGTCAACGAGGCCCAGGAATGCCTGGGTGGGGCAGGCTATGTGGAGGAATCGATCCTGCCCAGGCTGTACCGGCAAGCGCCACTGAATTCAATCTGGGAAGGCAGCGGCAACATCCAGTGCCTGGATGTGCTGCGCGCCCTTTCACGCGAGCCCGACACAGGTGCAGTCGTTATGGCGGAACTTGCGTCGGTGGTGGGACGCGATGCGGCCTTCGATGCGGAAGTCGCTGGCTTGCGCACTCTTGTTTCGCAGCGATCAGTCGACGAGTTTGGAGCGCGTGTGCTGGTTGAGCGTCTTGCCCTGGCGCTGCAGGCGGCCGTGCTATTGCGTTCGCACAGTCCAGCGGCGAAGTTGTTTGTCTGCTCCCGTGTGCAGGAGCGACACGCCATGGCGTTTGGCACCTTGCCGGCAAATGATGCGATTGAGCTGCTGGTAAGTCGCGCCTTGCCCTGATGCGGGCATTGCGGGGCTTGACGGTTCTCCGCGACTGTAAGTACTGGCACAGCGGTCTGGAATGCACCGCCATCTGCTGAACCCTCGGATCAAAACCGCAACTACTTCCCAGAGGCAACCGCGCGCGAGCCGGTGATGATCATGCGCACCATCTGCGAAAGCTGGTCAATCAACTCGGCGTCGCGTTCCGGCGGCAGGTCCATGGCGGTAGCGCCCATGGCAAACACCAGGCGGGTGATGGCCTTGGACACCAGCGCGGGCTCGTGCAGGGTGGCACCATCGGCGGCCGCCAGGCGGATCAGGTCAATGCGCAATTCTTCCTCGAAAAATTCCAGCTCGCGATCCACCGCCTGCTTGAACGCATCCGA
>JBDSUI010000246.1:0-7411 GCA_039927795.1 Pseudoxanthomonas sp. | reverse complement strand
GCCGACAACGCGCACGCGAAGTTCGCCGACCCCAAATCCGAGTTCATCGGCATCCTCAAGTTGTGGCAGGCCTATCGCGATGCGCATGAGGAACTGACCCAGTCGAAATTGCGCGACTGGTGCGAACGCCACTTCCTGGGTTTCCTGCGCATGCGCGAATGGCGCGAGCTGCACCGCCAGTTGTTGCTGCTGTGCGAGGAGCTGGGCTGGAACGTACAGGGAACGAGCGGTGAGGAACCAGAAACGAAAGAAGACCGGAGCGCCGATGCCGGTACTCGTTCCTCATTCCTCTCCACTCGTGCCTACGTCTCATTGCATCGTGCCCTGATCGCCGGCCTGCCCACGCAGATCGGGCACAAGACCGAGAAAGGCGATTTCCTGGCCCCCCGCCAGCGTCGCTACCATCTTTTTCCCGGCTCCACCCTGGCCAAAAAGCCGCCGGCCTGGGTACTCAGCGCGACCTTGCTGGACACCGCGCGTGTCTGGGGCATGACCAATGCGGCGATCGAACCGGACTGGGTGATCGCCGAGCTGCCACACCTGCTTGCCCGCAAACATTTTGATGCGCACTGGTCACGTGCGCAGGGCCATGTGCTGGCCTCGGAACAGATCAGCCTGTTCGGGCTGGTGCTGGCACCGAAGAAGCCGGTGCATTACGGACGCATCGCGCCAGTGGAGGCGCATGACCTGTTCGTGCGGCAGGGTCTGGTCACGGGTGAAATCAACACCCGCGCCGGATTCGTCGCCGACAACCTCAAGGTGCTTGAACAGGCGCATGAAGAAGAGGCCAAGCTGCGACGCGCGGGCATCGTCGCCGACGAAGACTGGCAGGCGCGCTGGTACCTGGACCGGATTCCATCGGAGCTGCATTCAGCTGCCGGACTCGATGCCTGGTACAAAAAGCTGGCGCCGGACGCGCGGCGGGCATTGCACTGGTCGCTGACCGACCTGTTGCCCGGCGAAGGCAGCGAAGAAGACCGCTTCCCGAAATATTTTCCGCTTGGCGATGCGCGCCTGCCGCTGCACTACAGGTTCGAACCGGGTGCGGTCGACGATGGCGTCACCCTGGACGTGCCATTGCACCTGCTCAATGCGCTGGACGGCGCACGGCTGTCATGGCTGGCGCCGGGCTTCGTCGGCGAGAAGGCAGCCGAACTGATCCGCAGCCTGCCCAAGGCGATGCGCCGCAATTACGTGCCGGCGCCGGACTATGGCCGCGCGTTTGCCGAGGCCTTTCCCAGGCCGGCGGCGGACGACCTCCGTGGGGAATTGGCGCGGTTCCTGTCGCGTGCGACCGGTGCGCCGGTGGCGGCGCTGGATTTTGACGAGGCCGCGCTGGATCCGCACCTGCGCATGAACCTGCGCCTGCGGGCAGACGATGGCCAGGTGCTGGCCGAATCAAGAGCGCTGGAAGATCTGCGCATCCGTTTCGGAGATCGTGCCGGCCATGCGTTTGCCGCACGCGCCGGCCGGGAGATGGCGGCCCAGGGTCTGCGCGACTTTCCCGTCACTCCCATCCCGGTGCAAGTGCCCGGCGAAGCGGGCGTACCGGCCTATCCGGCGCTGGTGGACGAAGGTGAAAGCGTGGCGCTGCGGGTCTTTGCCGATCGCAGCGAAGCCGATGCCGCGCACCCGCAAGGCGTGCGCCGCTTGCTCGACTTGGCACTGGCCGACAAAGCCAAGCAATCACGCAAGCAGCTGCCGGTGTCGCCCAAGACCGGGCTGCTGTATGCGGCGATCGAATCCCAAGAGCGCCTGCGTGGCGATCTGGTCGAAGCCGCGCTCAATGCGGTGCTGGCCGAAGGGCTGGACGAGATCCGCGATCGCGCGGCGTTCGAGCGCCGCAGCGATGAGGCCGCCCGCAAGCTTTTTCCCGAAGCCATGGAACGCCTGAAGCTGGCCGAAGCCATTCTCTCGGCCGTTGCGGAACTCAAGCCGAAGCTGGAGTCGACGCTGATGGGCTGGGCGGGCGGCAATCTGGATGACCTGCGCAGACAGCTCGCTGGGCTGGTGCATGCCGGCTTCCTGCGCGATACCCCGGCCGACGCCCTTTCTCAGTTTCCCCGCTACCTGAAGGCGATGGGCCTGCGCGCCGAGCGCGCCTTGCGCGACCCGACCCGCGACCAGGCACGCATGCTGGAACTGCGGCCGTTCATCGAGGCGCTGGACCACTCATCGGCGACCGCCAACGGGCGCAGCGCGGCCTGGCAGGCCTTGCGCTGGGACCTGGAGGAATTGCGGGTCTCACTGTTCGCCCAGGAACTGGGCGCGCGTGCCGGCATTTCGCAAAAGAAACTCGCCCAGCGCCTGGCGGCGTTGCGCGGCTAGCACGCCTTGCGGGGCAGCTGGCTGGCTTGGCCTGGGCTAGCACCCGTCAAACGACACGGCATCTGCGCTGCCGTGTCTTCCTGCCGGTCCGGCGTTTACTTGACCCGACGTACCTTGGCGGCGGTGTTGTAGCCGTCGACCACCAGGAACCAGTTATTGAACAGGCCTGGCTTGATGGTGACCCCGGGGTTGGTCTTGCGCACTCCCGCAAGCGAGGCTGCTTCAATCTGCTCCCACACCTGGCCATTGGCCAGCGTGTACTGGCGACCGTTGGCCAAGCCTCTGAACTCCCCGACCAGCGTGCTCTTGATGGGTTCACTTGAGCCAAAGTCGAAGAAGCCGCGGTTCTTCTCGGTCACTTCCTTGCGGCCTTCCTCCTTGGCTACCGCAGTGGCCACTTCCACGGCCTTGGCCGTTTCCTGGCCGACCTTGCGCTGCAGCCAATTGTTCAGCGTGACCAGTTCCTGCGCGCTCAGCTTTTGCAGGCCGGCGGCCTTGAATTCATCGGCGCTCATCTGCTGTTCCACGTTTGCCACCTGCGGCGTGGACTGGCTCCAGGCCAGCGGGGCAATTGTCAGCAACAACAGGGCGAACGTGATGCGAAGTGATTTCATGGTTGTTCCTCCGGGCGCAAGGCCGCTAGTGTAGACACATCTTCCGAATAACCATTGCCTTGGATACCTCGCCCGTTCGCCCGCTGCAGATCTGGCTGCAATCCCGTTCAGCCGAAATCCTGCCTGCCGGGATGCATGCCTCGCTCAGTGAGATTGCGCTGGCACCGGCCCTGGCCCTCGGCATGCCTGATGAGGGCCAGGTGCTGGTGGATACCCTGGAGATCCTGTCCGGGCTGTCGGCCGAAGGCGACGTGCTTGCCGCCGCCTTGCTGTTCGGGGTGCCGGCGTTGCAGCCGTTGCTCAAGCCGCTGCTGGACCAGCAGCCGGGCATCGCAGGTTTGCTGGAGGGCCAGAACGCCGCCGCGCAGGTCTGGGCCCTGCATGCCGAGCGCACCGTGGCCGGCAACAGCGAAGGCCTGCGCCGGCTGTTGCTGTCCATCGTGCGTGACCTGCGCGTGGTTCCGATCCTGCTGTCGCGCCAGCTTGCGCGGATGCGCGTGGCCGCCAGCCTGCCGGTGGATGAGCGTCGCCTGCTGGCCCAGCTCACCCGCGACATCCATGCGCCGCTGGCCAACCGCCTGGGCATCTGGCAATTGAAATGGGAGCTGGAAGACCTGGCGTTCCGCCATCTGGAACCCGATACCTACCGTCAGCTTGCCCAGCAGCTGGACGAAAAACGCGCCGGCCGCGAGCGCTACATCGAGGCGGTGAAATCCACCTTGCGCGGGGCCCTGGCCGAACATGGCATCGAGGCCGAGATAAGCGGCAGGCCCAAGCACATCTACAGCATCTGGCGGAAGATGCAGAAGAAGCAGGTCTCGATGGAGGAACTGTACGACCTGCGGGCATTGCGCGTGGCCGTGACCGATGTCGCCGCGTGCTATGCCGTGCTCGGGGTAGTGCATGCGCTATGGCTGCCGGTTCCCAGTGAATTCGACGACTACATCGCACGGCCCAAGCCCAACGACTACCGGTCGCTGCATACTGCGGTGATCGGACCGGAAGGGCGCACGCTGGAAGTGCAGATCCGCACCCACGAGATGCACGCCCAGGCCGAGCTGGGCGTTGCCGCGCACTGGCGCTACAAGGAAGGCAGCAGCCGGGACGGCAAGGGCATCCAGAGCAGGGGCGCCAGTCAGGCGTTCGACCGCAGGATCGCGTGGATGCGCCAGTTGCTGGAGCACAGCGGAGAAAGCGGGCGCGAGGAAGGTGCTGCGCTGGCCGGCGAACTGGAAGCACAGCTTGCAGAAGAACGCATCTACACGCTTACGCCCAAGGGCGAAGTCATCGACCTGCCGCGCGGCGGCACCGTGCTCGACTTCGCCTACCACGTGCACACCATGGTCGGGCACCGCACCCGCGGCGCCAAGGTCAATGGCCGCATCGTGCCGCTGGACCATGCATTGCACAGCGGCGACCGCGTGGAGATCATGACCGCCAAGACCGGCGAGCCACGCCGCGACTGGCTGCTGGCCAGTAATGCTTTCCTGGTCAGCGGACGCGCCCGTGACAAGGTCCGGTCGTGGTTCCACAAGCTGGACCGTGCGCGCAATGTGCAGGCCGGGCGAGAGGTGCTGGAACGCGAGCTCAAGCGCCTCGGCCTGCAGCACGCCGACCTGGCGCCAATGGCGCGAAAGTTCCACGCCGAGAACATTGACGATCTGTATATCCAGATCGCGCTGGGCGATGTCGGCCCCAGCCAGGTCGGTCGCGCGCTGCATGAAGAGCAACGCGCGGCCAGCGAACAGCCCATTGCCAATCTCATGCGGCGCCTGCCGAAACGTGCGTCGCCGCCTTCGAAATCAAAGTTCACCGTTCAGGGCGTTGGCAACCTGCTGGTGCAACTGGCGCGCTGCTGCCAGCCGGTGCCGGGCGAAGCCATTGCCGGCTACCTGACCCGCGGTCGCGGCGTTACCGTGCATCGCGCCGATTGTGCCTCGCTGCAGCGTCTGGGAGCGACCAGCCCGCAACGCGTGCTGCCGGTGGAATGGGGGGTGGCCGGCGGCGGCTATGAAGTCGACGTGCAACTTCGCGGGCTGGATCGCAAGGGCCTGTTGAAGGACATCACCACACTGATTGCGCAGCAGGATGCCCATGTCACCGACATCCAGAGCGACAACGTGCGCGGCAGTGGCCAGGTGCTGCTGCGGCTGCGCCTGAAAGTGGCCGACTACGGTCAGCTGTCGACCCTGCTGGGCAAGCTTGAGGCTTTGCCAGGGGTCGAGGACGCGCGACGTTCAGGCTGAATGCTTATGCTGGCGCGGTGAATCGCGAACCTCATAATCGCCCCGGCGACAAGGTGGAGCCGGCCGCCGACTGGTTGCAGGAAGTGGAATTTCGCCGGCCGGCACCGGCCAGGCTGCCGGCATGGCGCGATCGTCGCCACTGGCGCTGGATGGCCGCCCTGCTGGTGGCAATCGCGGTCACCGTGGTGGTGTTCCGGCAGCCGCTGGCCAATCTGGTGTGGCCGGACATGCGCGTGCAGCGCCTGTTGAATGAAGCAGAAGTCGCCTTGCAACAGGGTCGCCTCAGCGCCACCGACGGCACCGGCGCTCGGGAGCGGTTCGAGGCGGCACAGGCGCTTGATGCGGACCGCAGCGAAGCCCGCGACGGATTGGCGCGGGTCGGGCAGGCGGCTGTTGCGCAGGCCCGCAGCCATCTGCAGGCGAACCGGTTTGGCCAGGCGCGCCAGGCGTTGCTGCTGGCGAGTGAATTGCAGGTGCCGCGAGCCGAGGCCGACGCCGTCGCCAGCCTGCTGCGCCAACGTGAGTCGGCCCATGCGGGCCTGGATCAGCTGATGCAGCAGGCCGAAGCGGCAAGTGGCGTGGGGCAGCTGGAAACAGCCTTGGCGCTGTACCAGCATGTGCTGGCCCTGCAGCCCAACCACACCTCGGCCCTGGAAGGCCGCGAAGATGCGCTGTCCGAACGGCTGCAACAGGCGCGTCGTTCCATCACTGCCGGGGAACTGGGCCGCGGCGCGGCGCTGATCGCGCAGGCCAGGGAACACGACGACGGCCACGTCGACCTGCCCGATGTGCAGGCGCAGCTGGCGCGCGCCGTAGAGCTGCGCAAGCGTCGCGCCGATGCCGACCTGGGCCGGCAGCGGCTGGAACCCGCACTGGTGGGCTATAGGCAAGTGCTGGAAGCGGTGGCCGGCGATGCGTCTGCCCGGCAAGGCATCGAGCGCGTGGCCACCGCCTACGCCCAGCGCTCGGCGCGGCAGGCGGCGGATTTCAACTTCAGCGCCGCCCAGGCCTCGCTGCGCAGGGCCGATGAAATCGCGCCGCGCGCGGCCATGGTCATGGAAGCCGGACAGGCGCTGCAGCGCGCGCGGCACGCGCAATTGCGACTGGTGTCGCCGCTTGCCCCGCGCGAACGCCAGCGCCGCACCCAGCTGTTGCTGATGGCCATGCAACAGGCTGAGGCGCGCGGTGACTGGCTGACCCCGCCGGGCGAAAGCGCCTACGACAAGCTGCGCGCCGCCCAGGCGCTGTCACCGGAAGACGTGGCCGTGCAGAGTGCCGCCACGCGCCTGCTGCCTGCGGTGCGCGCGTGCCTGGAAGACGAGCTGCGGGCCAATCGCATACGCCGCGCGCGTGCCTGCTATGACGCCTGGCAGACCCTGCAGCCAGGCGATGCCGGCCTGGCCGAAGCACGCAGGCAACTGTCCTTGAAATGGATCGCGGTAGGCGATGAGCGCCTGGGTTCAGGCGATGTTGAATTCGCAGTGCAGGCACTGCGCGAAGCACAAAGACTGGATGCCGCTGCGCCGGGGCTGGACGCCTTTGCCGCACGCGTGCGCAGCGCCCACGCCGGTGATCGCTAGGTAGCGAAGAACACCTGGTCCACGACTTCGCGCGCCGCCTGCATGGAAAAATGCCGGGCCACATTGTCCAGTCCGTTGCGCGACAGTGCCGTCCACAACGCTTCGTCCTGGTAAAGCCTCACCACCGCATCGGCGAAGCCCTGCGGGTCATCGGCCACCAGCACATCCACGCCGTCGGCCAGGTGCATGCCTTCCACCGCAGTGGTGGTCGCCACGACTGGCTGGCCATGGGCCATGCTCAGATTGACCTTGCCTTTGACGCCGGCCCCATAGCGCAGCGGGGCCACCGCGATGCGCAGGTTCTCCATCATCGGAGCAAGCTCGGGAACATGGCCATGCACCACCACGCCCTTCTGTCCGGCCAAGGCGCGCACAACATCCGGCGGGTCGCTGCCCACGCAGTGAAAGACCACATCGGGCAGCTGCAGAAGCACCCGTGGCATCACTTCCCGGGCAAACCAGACGGCCGCGTCCACGTTGGGTGGATGGCGGAAGCCGCCCACGAAGATCAGGTCGTGACGCTGGGCGAAGGCGGCACCTGCGCCCGCCACTTCATGAAGATTGGACAGCAATTCAATACGCGCACCGGGTGCGTCGGCGGCCAGCAGCTCGCGCTCCATGGTGCTGACCACCAGGGTGATAT
>JBDSUI010000245.1:0-3239 GCA_039927795.1 Pseudoxanthomonas sp. | reverse complement strand
GTATGGCCGAACACCAGTTCGCAGCGTGGTTCGAAACGGACCAGCGCGGCATCGATGCCGTCGGCGCTGGTGCCGGAAATCAGGCCCAGATACAGGCTTGCGTCATCGGGCATGCGGAAGCGCCCCTTGGGCGCAAATTCGTGGTGGTGCGGTCAAGCATCGCGCCCGAGGCGCGCGGCCACAAGGAAAATCGGTTCAACGCTTCCGGGTAGGTGCCAGGGCGCTAGCCAGAGTCTTTACAGCCGGTGCCGGTTCCACTTCGGCGTAGATGATGTTTTCCACCGTACGGATACGTCCCAGGGCCTTGGCGGTATACGTGCGGTAGGAAGCCAGCTGCGCGCCGGCCAGCCGTTCCGGCGGCGGCATGGTGATGGACAGCGGATTGCGGTGCGCGCCGTTGACGCGGAATTCGTAATGCAGGTGCGGGCCGGTGGACATACCAGTGGAACCCACATAGCCGATCACCGTGCCCTGGGCCACCGACTGGCCCTTGCGCAGCTTGGCCGTGCGGGACATATGCCCGTACAGCGTGGTGTACCCGCGGCCATGGTTGAGGACCACGGTATTGCCGTAACCGCGCTGCCAGCCGACGAACTCCACCCGCGAATCGCCAGCAGCCATGATCGGCGTGCCACTGGAAGCCGCGTAGTCCACACCCTTGTGCATGCGCATCGAGCCCAGCACCGGATGCTTGCGCGCGCCGAAACGCGAGCTGAGGCGCGCATAGGGAATCGGCATGCGGATGAAGGTTTTCTTCAGTGGCGCGCCCTGTGCGGTGAAATATTCGGGCTTGTTGCCGGTGCGCGCATACCGGAACCCGGCGTGCAGCTTGCCATCGACAGTGAAAGTTGCCGCCAGTACCGGGCTGGTGCTGATCAGCTCGCCCTCGCGCCAGGTCTGCTCGACCACCACGCTGAAGCGGTCATCGGCATCCAGGTCCGAATCGAAATCGATGTCGTACTTGAAGATCTCATCGGTCAGCGAATTTATATTTGCCGAGGTCAGCCCGGCCTTGCGCGCGGAACGGTTGAGCGAGCGCCCGACCTTGCCGCTGAGCACGACGGTGCGGGTGCTGGTTTCGCGCGCCACCACCTTTTGCTTGACGTTGTCGCCAGACACTGAGAGCTCGACGCGATGGTCGGTATCGCGGTCATAGCGCAGGGTGCGCAACTGGCCACTGATGGGCAGGTCGAAGGCCAGTTCGCTACCTGGTTTGAGCCTGGTCAAGGCGGCCTTGGTCTCGCGGTTCTCCAGGATGCGCTGCATTGTTTTCCTGGGAATGCCCAGCTCCTCGAACAGCGCCCCCAGGGTCTGACCCGACTTCACCTTCACAATCTGCCAACTGTCGCCCGCCGTGCCCTGGGACTTTGCCTGCGACAGCTCCGGCAACGCCAGCGGCAGTACAGCCAGCGGTTCAATCACCGACTCCGATTGCACGACGGTGGAAAATCCAGGGACGATAGTCGCCAGCATCACCCCGATGGTGGTGAACAGGCTGGCGTGGATCCACTGCCTGCGCGTCCAGTGCCTTGCCGAGAGGTGGGTCCTCACTTGATGATGGAGGGCCGAGTCGCGAAGGACTTCAATGCGTTGTTTGAAACGCAGCTTGCGACCGGGGTCTTCACCGTGAGTATGCATCTATAGGTCTTCCCCGGGTCCACGTTGGCGGACCCAATCCGCGTACGATAATCACGTGAAATGTCCGCGTCAAACCATTGAGCTGATTGGTTTTTTTGACTGGCATCACGCTTAACTTTGGTTTAACTTCAGATTCATCTTTGTCAGCAGGCGGATGTGCCTGTTCATCTTTTAGGATCCGACCTTGTCTCATTCAGAAGCACTCGCACAGATCAGCCGCGGCACCGACGAAATCCTCAAGCGCGACGAGCTGGAGGCCCGCCTCGGGCTGGGGCGCCCGTTACGGATCAAGGCCGGCTTCGACCCGACTGCCCCGGACCTGCACTTCGGCCATACCGTGCTGCTCAACAAGATGCGGCAGTTTCAGGATCTCGGCCACCAGGTCATTTTCCTGATTGGCGACTTCACCGGCATGATCGGCGACCCCAGCGGCAAGAATGTCACCCGCAAGCCCCTGACCCGCGAGGACGTGGATGCCAATGCGCGCACCTACGCTGACCAGGTCTTCAAAGTGCTGGACCGCGACAAGACCGAGCTGCGCTTCAATTCCGAATGGTTCGGGCAGATGTCGGCCGCGGACCTGATCAAACTGGCGGGCCAGCACACCGTGGCACGCATGCTCGAGCGCGATGATTTTGCCAAGCGTTACGCCGCCCAGCAGTCCATTGCCATCCATGAATTCCTGTACCCGCTGATCCAGGGCTACGACTCGGTTGCCCTGAAGGCGGACGTCGAGCTGGGCGGTACCGACCAGAAGTTCAACCTGCTGATGGGCCGCGGCCTGCAGGAACACCATGGCCAGCCCCCGCAGATCGTGTTGACCATGCCGTTGCTGGAAGGGCTGGACGGCGTCAACAAGATGTCCAAATCGCTGGGCAACTACATTGGCATCAGCGAACCGGCCATTGATATGGTCACCAAGACCATGAAAGTCGGCGACGAATTGATGTGGCGCTGGATCGAGCTGCTGAGTTTCGACATTGGCATGGCGCAGGCCAAATCACTTCAGCTGGAAGTCGCGGCGGGCAGCTTGAACCCGCGCGACATCAAATTGCGGCTTGCACGCGAGCTGGCGACACGTTTCCACGATGCGGCCCAGGCCGAACTGGCCATTGCCGGCTGGCATGCGGTGGTCCGCGGTGAAGGCGACACCACTTTGGTGCCCTTGCAGGACGTCCACGTGCCGCCGGAAGGCTTGCGTATTGCGGCCCTGCTGACCGCGGCCGGCATTACGCCCAGCAATGGCGAGGCCACCCGCAAGCTGAAGGAGCGGGCCGTGCGCGTGGACGGCGTCGTGGTGGACGACCCGCAGACCCATTTCGCGCCGGGATTCGAGGGCGTATTGCAGGTAGGCAAGCGGAATTTCGCCCGGGTCAGGCTGGTAGCCTGAACCTGAGGCGATCTGCTCACAGCGGCGGAGGCTCTGAAAAAGCTCCGGCTACGAGGCTTCTATATATAAGCGTCTATATAGAAGCGTAGATATATGTGGAAGATAGTCAGGTATGGGCAAGGCCGACGCCTTAGCGGGGCAGGCGAATACCCTGCCATGCCTGCCTGATCAGCGCGTTTGCCGCGGCAAGCTGCCCCGGCACTGCGATCGG
>JBDSUI010000244.1:0-28632 GCA_039927795.1 Pseudoxanthomonas sp. | reverse complement strand
TGCTGGCGCGTGAGTTCCACGATCGGTACCTCATGATCGGGATGTTGCGACAGCGCGTGCCGCCAGCGCGCTTCGAACTTGTCGCGATTGCGAACCTGGTAGGCCTTGATGCCCGCGTTGGGATCGGTGCCGGCGGTGACGCCTTCCAGGTGCACGACTTTCGCGGCCGGCTGGTAGAGCACGGCATGGCCCAGCGACCGCAAACGCAGGCCCAGGTCGGTGTCTTCGTAATAGGCAGGCGAAAAATGCGTGTCAAAACCGCCGGCTTCGGCAAACAGCGCCGCAGGCACCGCAATCGCCGCGCCGGAGCAATAGTCAACCTGGCGCAGATACGAGAACGCCGGATGCATCGGCGCCTGGAAACGGCCCAGGTTGTCGGCGCGGCCATCGTTGCGGACCACGCCACCGGCTTCCTGCAGGCGGCCATCGGGGTAGAGCAGCTGGGCCCCGACCAGGCCGGCGCCGGGCTGCGTGCCGAAGGTATCCAGCAACGCATCAAGCCAGCCTGGCTGGGGCACCGTATCGTTATTGAGGAACACCAGCACTTCGCCGCGCGCGCGCGCCGCGCCATCGTTGCAGGCGGCAATGAAGCCGCCGTTCTGCACCCGGCGGTTGAAATGCAGGCCGTCGATCTGGCTCATCCAGGCCTGGGTTTCGTCGCTGGAGCCATCGTCGATGACCAGGATCTCGCAAGCCGCCAGCGGCGGGTGTTCGGCCAGTGCGCGCAGGCAGGTCAGCGTATGGGCGACCTGGTTGTAGACGGGAATGATCAGGCTGACGCGTGGCGCGTCGCTGTCCGGTACCGAAAAGGGGGCGAAGGCGGCCTCCTGCGGGAAGTACAGCGCGGCTCGTTGTGTGGCCGGCACGGTGTGAAACTGGCGCTTCACCCTGGCCCAGGTGGCGCGCCAGCCGCGGGCCCGCAGGCTGGTGGTGCCACGACGGATCAACCCCAGCGCTCGTTGCCATTGGAAGCGCACATCGGCCAGGGAAATCAACATTGCAGGACAACTCCAGCTGAGCGAAAGGTGCCTGCGGCCACTCGCGGCAGGGCGGGCTGCGCTAGACTCGCCCGAATTCCTATTGTCGCATCCCCGTGCCGCGCTACGACTACGACGACCAAGACGACGACACCGACGATTTCAACGACGCACATCCCTGGCGCCAGCGATTGCTCACCTGGGCACTGGCTGCAGTGGGCTTGGGTCTCGGTTTCCTGATCCCCTATACGCTGTACCTGAACCATCAGGTCAGCCAGCGTTTCGGTGCCTTGCAGTGGCAGATCCCGACCCGAGTTTACGCAAGGCCGCTGCAGCTGGCCCCCGGGCTGACAATGGATGCGCAGACCCTGAAGACCGAACTTGATGCTGCCTCGTACCGCGATGACGGTGCCGGTCAGCGTCCGGGCACCTATGCGAAGGTTGGCGGCAGCTTCACCATTGCCAGTCGTGGTTTCACCGATGTCGACACCGTAGTGCCCGCGCGCCGGCTGCAGGTGGCGCTCTCGGGCGGCCGCGTGGCTTCGGTGCGCGACCCGGACCGTAATCAGAACCTGAAAGCCGGGCGCCTGGATCCGGCCCGCATCGCCACCCTGTATGGCCAGAAGCAGGAAGAGCGCCGCCTGGTTCGCCTGGAGGAAGTGCCCGAGTTGCTGGTCACCGGCTTGCAGGCGGTCGAGGATCGCGACTTCGCAACCCACCACGGCATCGATCTGAGCGGCATCGCCCGGGCACTGTGGGTCACCGTACGCTCCGCCGGCGAAAGCAAGCAGGGCGCCAGCACCCTGACCCAGCAGCTGGCCCGCAGCGGCCTGCTCGGTATCGGCAAGGAAGTCACGGTCAGCCGAAAGTTCAACGAAATCCTGTTCGCCCTGATTCTGGAGGCGCGCTACGACAAGCGCACCCTGCTGGAGGCGTACATGAATCAGGTGTACATGGGCCAGCGCGGAAGCCAGGCCATCCACGGTGTCGCTGCGGCTTCGGAATTCTGGTTCGGCCGCGAACTCGACTCGCTGAGCACCGAACAGATCGCGCTGTTGATCGGCATCGTCAAAGGGCCGTCGCATTACGACCCGCGCCGCAACCCGGAGCGCGCGCTGGATCGGCGCAATCTGGCCCTGGACAAGCTGCATGAAACCGGCCTGCTCAAGGAGGCCGAGTGGAAACGCGCGCGCGCCGCGCCGTTGGGCGTGACCAAGACACCAGGCATGGCGGCCGCCAACCGTTTTCCCGCCTATGTCGACCTGGTGCGCCGACAGCTGGCGCGTGATTACCCCGAAAACGTGCTGCAGGGTGCCGGCCTGAGCGTGCTCACCGGCATGTCGCCGTCGGCCCAGGCCTATGCCGAAGGCGCGGTGGCGCGCACCCTGAAGTCGGTGGAAAACAAGCGGCGGCCGGCGCTGCAGGTGGGCCTGGTGCTGACCGATGTGCATGTGGGCGACGTTCTGGCAGTGGTAGGCAGCCGGAATGTGTCGCAGCCGGGTTTCAACCGCGCCGTGGAAGCACAACGCCCGGTCGGCTCGCTGCTCAAGCCGTTCGTGTACCTGCTGGCGCTGGCCCAGCCGGAAACCTACTCGCTGGCCAGCTACGTGGATGATTCGCCGGTCACCGTGCAGCTGGGCAAGGGCAGGCGCTGGACACCGGGCAACTCGGACAATCGCAGCCATGGCTCGGTGCGCCTGATCGATGCTCTGGCCCATTCCTACAACCAGGCCACCGTGCGCATCGGCATGAAAGTGGATCCCGAGCGCTTGTCCGGCCTGATCCGGGTGCTGGCGGGGATCAAGTCCGAGCCCAATCCTTCACTGATCCTGGGGGCCACCGACCAGAGCCCCTACGCAATGGCGCAGCTGTACCAGTTCCTGGCGTCGGGCGGGGAGATCCAGCCGCTGCATGCGGTGCGCGGGGTGGTCGACCGCAACGGCAAGCTGCTGAAGCGTTACGACAAGACCCCGGCCCCCGCACAGGAAGGCGACTCCATTGCCGCGCACCTGATCAGCATCGGCCTGCAGCAGGTGGTCAGCAACGGTACCGGCCGCCAGCTGCTGGGTGACGGCCTGGGCCGGCTGCAGTCGGCCGGCAAGACTGGCACCAGCAACGATGGCCGCGACAGCTGGTATGCCGGCTACACCGGCGACCACCTGGCGGTAGTGTGGATGGGCAACGACCAGAACGAACAGACCGGCCTGTATGGCGCGACCGGTGCAATGCGGGTGTGGTCGGGGATTTTCTCGCGCCTGCCCAGCGCCCCGCTCAAGGTTTCGGGCAAGGGTCTGGACTGGCAGTGGGTGGCCGGCGCCAACGCCACCGATGCCAGTTGCCCGGGGGCGCGGAACTTCCCGTTTGTGGCCGGTTTCGCGCCAGCCTATGCGAACTGCGTGATCGAGCCGCCCGCCGAAGAAGTGATCGAAGGCGAAAGTGGTGGCTGGCGCAGCTGGTTCGGTCTGGATCGGGACCGCGAGCAGGCTCCGCCGGCCGAACCGGCACCGCAGCTGCAGCCATGATGAAGGCAACCATGATGAAGCACGTGGTGCCCAGGAACCTGGCCATGCTCGCGGCCATGCTCGCCCTGTCCGCGTGCGCGATGATCGCCGATGCACCGACCGGTCCGGCCACTCCCGTGGTTCCCGCTGTGGCCCCCGAGCAGCGGCTGGCCAATGTCATTGCCGCGGCCAAGGGCGCCGATGATCGCGAACTTGCGGTGCAGCCGCTACGCGATCCGCAAGTGCAGGACCTGCGCGAGGACGCCACCGCCGCCCTGGCGTCACGTAGTTACGCCGTTGCCGCCGCGGCCTTGAACCAGGCGCTGCTGATCACCCCCGACGATCCGGCCATCCTGCAGGAACGCGCCGAAGTGGCCCTGCTGCAGTCGGAAAACCAGCGTGCCGAAACGCTGGCCAAGCGTGCGTTCGATCTAGGTTCCAGGGTCGGCCCGCTGTGTCGCCGGCATTGGGCCACCATTGAGCAGGCCCGCCTGGCCCGCGGTCTGGCCCACGACGCGCAATCGGCCCACGTGCAGATCTCCGCCTGCACCGTGGCCGGTCTGCAGCGCATGTAGGCCCCGCCCGTTAAACTGACCTGCCTCTTGCAGAGCTGGGCTTGCTGGGCTGCTCTGGCCTGAATCGCTTGCTCTGCCTGCCCCCACCCGGGCCTCCGTGTGAATGGGCGAGGGGGTCTAAACAGCCCTCCGCTGTAAACGATGAGAGGGCTATACACCGCCCTTCCCGTGAATGACGAACGGGCCTTTCACCAGGAATGTTGATCCCGCCCCATGTCCCAACTTGCCCAAGCCAGCCGCGACGCCCTCAGCCAGGGTGGGGCACTTGCCAGCCAACTCGACAACTTCGTGCCCCGTGAAGCGCAGCAACGCCTTTCCACGGCCATCGCCGATGCCTTCGACAGTCGCGACGTGCTGCTGGCCGAAGCCGGCACCGGCACCGGCAAGACCTTTGCCTACCTGGTGCCGGCCTTGCTGTCGGGGCTGAAGACCATCATCTCCACCGGCACTCGCGCGCTGCAGGACCAGCTCTACCACCGCGACCTGCCGCGCGTGCGCAATGCGCTGGGCACCGGGGTGAAGTCGGCGTTGCTGAAAGGCCGCGCCAATTACCTGTGCAAGTACCGGCTGGAACAGGCCAAGGGCGAGCCCAAGTTCACCACCCGCGAGCAGATCTCGCAGTTCCAGCGCATCGTCTCCTGGGGTGGGCGCACGCAATTCGGCGACATGGCCGAAATGGAGGCGCTGCCGGACGATTCCCCGCTGTTGCCCATGGTCACTTCCACCAACGACAACTGCCTGGGCACCGATTGTCCGTTCTGGGGCGATTGCTTCGTGGTGCAGGCGCGCCAGCGTGCACAGTCGGCCGATATCGTGGTGGTTAACCATCACCTGCTGCTGGCCGACTTGGCCTTGAAGCAGGAAGGTTTCGGCGAAATCCTGCCGGGTGCGCAGGCCTTTGTCATCGACGAAGCCCATCAACTTCCGGAACTGGCAGCGAATTTCTTCGGCGAAAGTTTTGGCATGCGGCCCCTGCAGGAACTGGCCCGCGATTGCCTGGCCGAATGCAAGGACGTCCCCGGAGGGCTGGCCGCGCTGCAGGTACCGGTGCGCGCCCTGGAGCAGGCATTGCGCGAGCTGCGCGCCGGTATGGAAGGCCTGCCCAATCGCGGCACGCGCTTCCGCGCTCTGGCCAAGCCCGAGGTGCGCAGCGGCTTCGACGGGCTGACCGACACGCTGGCGGAGCTGATCCAAGCCTTGGTCGCCCTGGCCGACGCCTCATTGGGCCTGGATGCCTGTGCCGCGCGTGCGAAGGACGCGGCCACGCGGCTGGAGCGTTGGCTGGAAGACAGCACTCCGGATGAAAGCCAGGTCGTCGATTTCGAAAGCGGCGCGCCGCTGACGACCAGCGACGTGCTGTGGTATGAACTGACCCAGCGTGGTTTCCGCTGCCAGCGCACGCCGCTCGACGTTTCCGGACCCTTGCGCGAACACCGTGAGAAATCACATGCCGCCTGGATATTCACGTCGGCCACGCTGGCCGTCGGCGGCGATTTTGAACACATCGCCACGCGCCTGGGCCTGGCCGATCCGCAGACCCTGCTGCAACCCAGTCCGTTTGATTGGCCTAAGCAGGCGCTGTGTTACCTGCCGCAGCACTTGCCCGAACCCAATACGCGTGGTTTCGGCACCGCATTGATCGCCGCGCTGTACCCGGTGCTGCAGGCCTCAGGTGGGCGCGCGTTCCTGTTGTTCGCCTCGCATCGTGCGCTGCGCGAGGCCGCCGAAACCCTGCGCGATGCGCCGTGGCCGCTGTTCGTGCAGGGCGAAGCGCCGCGTGCGACCTTGCTGGAGAAGTTCCGCGCTTCGGGCAACGGCGTGCTGCTGGGCGCGGCCAGTTTCCGGGAGGGCGTGGACGTGGTGGGCGATGCGCTGTCGGTGGTGGTCATCGACAAGCTGCCGTTCGCCGCGCCGGACGATCCAGTGTTCGAGGCGCGCCTGGAGGCCATCCGCCGCGACGGCGGAAATCCATTTCGCGACGAGCAACTGCCGCAGGCGGTGATCGCGCTCAAGCAGGGCGTGGGCCGTCTGATCCGCAGCGAGACTGACCGCGGCGTGCTGGTATTGTGCGATCCACGCCTGACCGGCAAGCCCTACGGCAAACTGTTCCTCGATTCGCTGCCGCCGTTCGCGCGCACGCGCGAAGTCGCCGATGTGGAACGCTTCTTCGGGGTTGAACCTTCGGCGCCGCTGCCCACCCAAGACACCGAACAGGACTGGTATGAAGCTGCTCGCTTTTGAAACCGCCACCGAGGCCTGTTCCGTTGCCCTGTACCTTGATGGCGAAATCATCGAACGCTACGAGATCGCCCCGCGCCTGCATGCCGAATATGCGCTGCCCTGGGCCGAAGCGCTGCTGGCCGACGCCGGCATCAAACGTTCCCAACTGGACGCGATCGCCATCAGCCGCGGCCCCGGCGCCTTCACCGGCGTACGCCTGGCCATTGCCATCGCGCAAGGCATTGCCCTGGCGCTGGACAAGCCGGTGGTTGCGATCTCTACTTTGCAGGTGATCGCCGCTTCGTCCCAAGCCGTGGGACAGCCCCGTCCTCATACAACCAAGGGCAGCTTTGTCGGCGCGCAGGAAAGCTCCACGTCAAGTCGGGTTGCTGACGAGGCGGGCTTGCACGGGCGCGACGGAAATCCGTTGCCGGCATCATCGCAAACAGGCATGCAAAGCTTACGCATCCTTGCAGCCATCGACGCCCGCATGGGCGAAGTCTACGTCGGGGCCTTCGAGCGCCGTGGTGACGAGGTGATCGCCATCTCCGCCGAAACCGTCTGCGCACCGCAGGCCGTGATGTTGCCTGACAACGAAGGTGGCTGGCACGGCGCAGGCACCGGATTCAGCGCTGTCGAGGGCGCACTGGCCTTGCATCTCGGTACGCAGCTCAGCAGCATTGACGCCAGCACGCTGCCACACGCTGCCGATGTCGCCAGGCTCGCCGTCGCCGCCTACGCCCGTGGCGAAGCGCTGGCGCCAGAACGCATCGAACCGGCCTATCTGCGCAACAACGTCGCCCTGACCCTGGAAGAGCAGAAAGCGCTGCGCGCCTCGCGCTGATCAAGCTCGGCCCGCGCGCAGCACGGGTCAACGTTACGCATCCGTGGGCCTGCATGCTGAAATTGCTCCTGCTTGCGCGTGCGGCCGTACGGGCCATCTCGTGGGGGATCGTGATGGCCATTGTGTCTCCCGCATCGCCGTGATCGTCGTATGCGCCTGCGGTAGATTGCTGCTACTCCTCGTCGTTGCGAATGCAGAAGCTGGCGGGGATGAGTGTCGTACCCCGCGGAACCAGTACAACCGGCAGCTTCTCAATGCACTCTGCAGGAGCAACAGAAATTCGCTCGCTATTGTCTTCATGATTGGGTAGAACAGAATTGACCGCGTGCTTCGCGCCAACTTGCGCGCCACAAGACACTGACCTGGCGCGTACTTTGTGGCGTGCGCTCTAAAACTGCTGGCAACCCCAGAATATTTCTTGGTAGCAAAATCGCGGCGCTGCTTTAAGCTGCGCGCCCGCCATGCGCTCCGGTTTTGAGCCATGCAGTCGGGAGCAGCTGGGGGGCTGCGGGCGTATGGCACTTTGCCACACGCCCGGGGGAACACGACTCTCGCAATTCAACAAGGAAAAAAACGCAATGAAAAAGCAACTCTTGCTTGTCGCCGGCCTTGCACTGGCCGTTCTTTCCGCTCCGGCATTTGCCGAGGGCAATGGATTCATCCGCTTCGAAGCTGGCCGCAGCGATCTCGATCTCCGCGTCGACGGCGTAGGCAGCGGCTCGGAGAAGGACACGACCTGGGGCTTGCGCGGTGGCTACTGGTTCAATCCGAACTTCGCGGTCGAAGGCTTCTACAGCCAGCTCTCCAGCACCGCCGTCTACGAGGGTTCGCTGAAGCTGCATGGCGTTGGCGTCGGCGTTGTCGGCAAGAAGAACTTCGGCGAAGCCCACCAGGGTTTCTTCATCTCCGGCCGCGCGGGCATCGTCCGTGGCGTTGCCACCTGGGAATACGACGGCTCGGTCGAAGAAGCAGAAGCGGGCTCGGTAAAGCCATACTTCGGCGTCGGTGCAGGCTATGACTTCAACGAGAAAATCGGCCTCAGCGTGAACTACGATCAGCTCAAGGGCGGCGATGACGGCCTGGACGTAACTGCCAGAACGACGACGCTGGGGCTTGAAGTGCGCTTCTGATCTACAGCGATTAGCTACATGGAACGGCCGCCTTTGGGTGGCCGTTTTTGCTTGCGCAGTCAGCGTGCTGACCCGACTCCTCCACTCGCACAAGCTATCCAGGGCGCTCAGGTCACAGCGGCCTGCGCGGCGATCACCGCGCGTAGGAGTGACGCAAGCGGCTAAATCAGGAAATCATTGGTCCAAGGAGAAGGGGCGTCAGGCGCTGCGCGCTTCGTCACTTGCGTGGCCACGCCGGCGCTGGATTTCGCCCTCATCCTGCGAAATGGTGCCCGCTAGTGGATCGATGATCCGGAATGCCGCGTCCCCGCTGTCGTTGGCCGATGCTGCAATGCCCTGCGGAGTTTGCATCCTTCGCCGCGACTGCGGCATTGAATCAACTACTCTGCGTTAACGGCCCATGCCTGCATATGGTGCTCTCTTCCGTTGGGAGCATTCCATGAACGACAGGATTCGCACATTGGGTTGGGTGCTGGCCGCCAGCGCCCTGCTGCTGCTCGGCGGCTGCGTCACCCCGGGCGGCTATGGCAGCCCAGGCGGGTATGGCGGCTATGGCAATGGCACCGGTGGCTACGGGCAGCCGGCACCGGACTATCCCTCGCAGTACGACAGCCAGCTGCAGGGCGCCGTTGATGGCGTCGATTCCCGCTACAACCGCATCGCATTGGTCGTCGATGACCCGCGCAGCGGTCGCCAGCAGCGGGTAGACGTGCGTTACGACGAGCGAACCCGCTTGTTCTACGAGGGGCGCGAACATCCGGTTGACGGCCTGGAGCGTGGCGACGTCATCCGCATGGAGGTCACGCGCTCCGGGCAGGAGCTTGTTGCGCGGTCCATCCAGATAGTCAGGAATGTCCGCGACGGCGGTTATGGCGGCAACAATTCCTATGGCCAAGACCTGCGTGGTTCGATCGCCTTCATCGACGCCCGCTCGCGGTTGATACGGCTCGAAGGTGCTGGCTATGGCAGCACTACGCAGGTGAACTACGACTCCCGCACCGCTGTGGAATATCAGGGTCGCAGTTACCGCCCCGAGGACCTGCAACGAGGTGACCTGGTACGTATCCAGACGCGACAGGTGGGCAACAACCAATGGCTGGCTGAGCGAATCCTGGTCGAGCGATCAGTCGGGCGGTAGCCAGTCGCCGGGGTCGAGTGCGGCGAGACCCTTCAATCTGCCGGAAGCGACAGAGTTGCCAGCCATGCATCTTATTCCCGGCGATCGCCCAGCGTTCCCGGGCGTCGCACGTGATGGCTGCCGCTTCGCCCGCCGCAACGAAAGCAGCTTGGGTCATGGATCTGGATCGCGGATCGTGGTCGTAGCTCAGTACGATCGCAGGCACTGGCGCTGGCTTTCCTGCCTGTGCCAGTCCGCAAGTTGGTAAATGTCGCCTATGCAGCGAACAGGTGGGTTCGGTTTCATCGGTCCGGCGGCGAAGGCAGAATGCAAGGCGCGGCGCGAAAATGTGCGGTGCGAAATGCGCGGCGTGATTCCGCTAATTGCGCACGCTTGCCTTCGTCCACCACTCCGCGGGTAGTACGATCCCGTACACGTCGCGTGTGCGTGTGCCCTGGCCCCAGTTGCCGGTCCAATAGACGCCGCGGCCGTCGTACGACAAGGCCGCTGCCGCCTCGTTGCGGTAGGGCTCATCGCCGGGATACGCGTTGTGGGTGTGCGCGATGCGCAGGAGGCGACCGTCCAAGCCAAGCATGATCAGCTGGTTCTCGCCCCAGCTTGCGTTGGTCTCGCTGCAGGTCGACAGCAGCACGTTATCCCGCATCACGTAGGCTTTTGAAAAATGCATGCCGTTGTCCCAGCCGATGTCACCGTGATAGACGAGCTTCCGTACTTGGCCCGTAGCCAGGCTCACGGCCTCGATCCAGTCGTTGCGGTTGTTCTGCGACACAAACCACGCGTCGCCGCCCGAATCCAGGATCCAGCCCGAGTGTGTTTCGTCGACGGCCAGGTCGCGGATCTTGCTACTGAAATCACGTTTCCAGGCCTGCACCCTGCCTTCGTCCGCACCCCAGTGGATGACGCAGGCAGAGCCTTCGGGAGAGGCTTCAATCGTGTTTGGGCGTCCCAGTTCAATGCGACCGAGCTTGGCGGCATCAGCCATTTGCACGGTATCGGTGACGCGGTCGTAGCTGACCAGCTGTTCGACGGGATACGGCCCCGATTCGACTTCGCGCCTTACCATCCAGCACCAGTAGCGGCTGTCGTTGGAACTGTCGCCTTCGACATCAGTGAACAGCTGCGAGCCGGTCGGCCACTGCGCGGTGAAGTCGCGCACCAGCGAATCCTTGCCGGTGATCGCGTCCATCTGCCGGAATTCCATGCCGCGTACATAGTAGAAGCGCCAGGGCGCATCGGTGCCGTAGTGCCAGCGGATCTCATTCTGCTCGCCAATGTCCGGCAGCTCGCGCACGACCTTGCCGGTGGCCAGGTCTTCGATACGCGCGCTGGTGCTGTCCTCTCCATGGATGAGGATAAGCCTGTTGTCGATGCTCACTGGGGTATAGCGCGAATACACGATCAAGCCGCCCTTGGCGATCCGCTTGATGCGCGCACCAGTCGCCGCCTGGGTGCGAACTTCACCCACGGCCGGCAGCGCGCCGTAGTCCGGCACCAGCACTGCCTTGTTGCGAACATAGGCGAACCCGGAGGGATCGGCGGCCACATCGGGGCCCGACTCCCCAGCCGCGAATGAACGTGCCTGAGCGGGCGTGGAGACTGCACGCGACGCGGGTGGCGGCGCAGGATCTGCGGCAATCAACAGAACTACGACGAGCAGGAACGCACCCGCGCTAGCCGCGATCACGGTTGCTCG
This sequence comes from Pseudoxanthomonas sp., assembly GCA_039927795.1. Taxonomy (GTDB): domain Bacteria; phylum Pseudomonadota; class Gammaproteobacteria; order Xanthomonadales; family Xanthomonadaceae; genus Pseudoxanthomonas_A. The sequence goes on along the minus strand of JBDSUI010000244.1, from coordinate 17,554 downwards.
GCGCATTGCGGGCATGGCTCGTCATCCTCGGCATTTGACAGGGGTGGACGCCTGCAACGTTCACGCCCGCGTGGAAGCGCCGTGACGCATAGGCGAAAGCAGGTGCAGTTCTTTCCATCGACAACGCGTAGGGCAGTGGTAACAGGACAGCCAGACGCGGACGGTCTGACGCCACGTTGGTGCCTGCCGGGGTGGCATCGGCCTGGATTGCAGAGCGGCTTCACAACGTTGCACAGCAAGGCGCGTCGGCGCGGATGGCGGGACCCGCGTCGTCATAACGATGCGTTTGAACAAGAGGCCTTTGAACAGCATGCTCTTGAACAGGATGCTCTCGAACAGGATGCTCTCGAACGCCCCGATTCCAACGCGCACGCGGCGTGCCCGTTTCCAACGAATTGAAGTGAAGGTAGTGCGCCTATCGCTGCACTCGTCTTCATCGCCAGCCAGTATTTCCAACACGGTCGCTGCCAGATGCCGCGCTCGGCTCTATCCATCCGGTTCGCGCGCCGAGTTCACCTGCAGTGCGTGTCGCGAGAGGTGCGTCTTCCGCTGCCCTCGGTGTATCGGGCAGTCGGCAGCAGCCGGCGGCAAAGTTCCGGCTTCATGCCGTTGATCGTCACTAAGCCAATGGCCTGGAACCGGTACGGATGGCGCGTTCACCTTGCGCGACGCGGCCTCCAATGTCTCGATCGCACCACCTGTAATCGGAAGGACTGCGGGCAAGCCTGACGGAGAAGAAGGGTGGTGCCTGGAACACAGGTGAGGCGCTGATGGTTCGTCCCCAGCGAGTGTTGGCATGTCGCCGCCAGAGTCGTCGTGGCTTGCTGGGCGTGCGCTGCGCATGCCGGCCAACATCCGGCCTAGCAGGCGCTTATGCGATGTTTACTGTCCGGCTGCACGAGCAAGCGGAGGCGCGAACATTCGTCGTTGCGCGCAGCGGCTGGCGCGGCAGTGTCTGGGCGGGAATCAGGCGCGACCCACCGACCGTTGAATATCAGCGGTCTGCGGCCTGTTGCCATTCCGCGCCGGTGCGCTGGAACAGCACGCGTTCGGGGCGGTGCAGGGCGAAGCCCTGGCCGTAGTCCACGCCCAGCGCATGCAGGGCTTCCGACATGTGGCTGGCGCTGACCCATTCGGCCACCACTTTTAGTCCGCGCTGGTGGCCGATCTGGGTAATGGCGCTGATGATGGTGCGGCTCATTGGATCGTTGTCCAGGTCGCGGATGAAGCTGCCGTCGATCTTGATCATGTCGACCGGCAGGTTCTTCAGATAGCCGAACGAGGACATGCCCGCACCGAAATCGTCCAGCGCGATCAGGCAGCCGGCCGCGCGCAGGCGCTCGATCATGTTCACCACCTTGAGCAGGTTGCGCACGGCCACGGTTTCAGTGATCTCGAAACACAGCTTGTGCGCTGCCACCTGATATTGCGCCATCAGCCCAAGGATGAAATCGGCCAGCCCTTCATCTTCGATGCTGGCACCGGACAGGTTGATCGCGCAGGTGCCCAGGCCAGTGCCGGCCGGATGCAGTTCGGAAAAATGCGCCAGCGCGTTGCGGATCACCCAGCGGTCAATGGCCGGCATCAGGCCGTAGCGTTCGGCGGCCTGCAGGAATGTGCCAGGCAGCACGATGCCGTCCTGGTCGTCGCGCATCCGCAACAGCAACTCAATGCTGGGCGCGTTGGTACTGGCCGCGCCCAGCGGCTGGATCTCCTGGTAATCCAGCAGCAGGCGATCCTGTTCCACTGCCCAGCGCACCCGGTTCGCCCATTCCATCTCGCTGTGGCGATGGGTGGTTTCATTGTCCTCGCGATACAGATGCACGCGGTTGCGGCCATTTTCCTTGGCCAGGTAGCAGGCCGTGTCGGCCCAGGCCAGCAAATCCTTCAGGGTAGGCTCGCCATGGTCGACCACCACCACGCCAATGCTGGCACTGATGGTGTAAGTGTGCGATTCCCAACTGAACATCAGGGCTTCGATGCATTCGCGCAAGCGCTCGGCCAGCTTCCGGGCGCCTTCAGCATCCACCCCAAAGGCCAGCAGGCCGAACTCGTCGCCGCCCAGCCGCGCCAGCACGTCGCCGTGGCGCTGCTGCTGGCGCATGGCCATCGCCAGCTGGGTCAGCAACTGGTCCCCGGCCATGTGTCCGGACACGTCGTTGATCAGCTTGAACTGATCCAGGTCGATATAGAGCAATGCGCAGGGCCGCAGATGCGGGTGCAGCTTGCGGTCGGCCAGGGCCTTTTCCAGGCGGTGCTCGAACTCGCGACGGTTGCACAGTCCGGTCAATGCATCGTGGCTGGCCTGGTGGCTCAGGCGTTCGGTGAGCTCGCGGTGCTCGGAGATGTCGGTCGCGACCATCAGCAGGTGCGAAATGCCGTCCATATCCACCCGCGCGATGGAGGCCTTGACCCAGAACGGTTCGCCGTCCACGCCCACCAGTGCGACATCCATGCTGCTGCGCTCTTCCCCCAGGGTTGCACCGGTAACGCCATGCCGCAGCAGGGGGTCGCTGAACAGATCGGCCAGCAACCTGTCCTGAGTGTCGCCCAGGCGCAGGCGTGCAGCCTGGTTGGCGTACACGATGCGTCCCTGGTGGCCATCAGCCAGCAGTACCAGCGCCGGCAGCAGTTCGTTGAGCGTGCGGAAGCGGGTTTCACTTTCGCGAAAGCGTTCACTCATGTGCTGGCCGATCCTGACCGCGCGCCGCCGCGTGGTGGTCAGCGACCAAAGCAGCGCAGCCAGCAACAAACTTATGACGCAGCCGGCGATGACGACCTTGCGCGCGCGCGCGGTGTCCACGGTCAATACGCGCGGTCGCAGCTGCAGCTGCCAGCGACGGCCACCGAATTCCAGGATGCGGGTCTGCACCGCGTCATCGCTGATGAAACGGGCATCGGAGTCGAAGAAACGCTGGGACGGGGGCGCGTCCAGATCGCGCAGACGCACCTGGAAGCGCTGCAGCACGTCGCTGCCCAAGGCCTCGTAGACCAGGGGCTCCACCCGCAGGCTGATCGCCAGCGCGCCTATTTCACGGCTGCGCCTTGCAGCAACGTCGGCGGGGATGGGTCCGCGTGAGTACACCGGCAGACGTATCGCCACACCCATCGCCGCGGCGCTGGAGTACTGCTGGAACTGGCGCAGCGCGAACGGCGCCGTGATGATGGGCATGTCCGTGTCACGAGCCCGCTGCATGGCCAGCAGGTTGAACTTCTGGCTACCGAAATCAAAACCGATCAGCGATTCATTGCCACGCAAGGGCGAGGCCATGGCATACGGATAAGTGACACGTTGCGAGTCGTCGGCAGCCATCTGGCGCCGCGCGAATACGGTAGCCACATAGCCGGATTGGAGGGCGGAAATGCGCAGGTTCTCGCTGTACTGCTGGAACTGCGACTGGTCCATGAGGTCGTTGGCAAGGAACACGGTCTGCATCGCACGCAGCACTGCGGCAGCTTCATCCAGTGGCGCGCGCAAGCGCACCAGACTGGCGTCGGCCAGGGCCGCATGGCCGGCTTGCGCGCTTGCGCGCTCGTCCCGCCATTCACGACGCGCGACCGAGGCGGTGAACAGCAGGCCGATGACCAGTACCGCCAAGGCCCAGACCGCAGGCCGGATACCCAATCGTCGCGGCATTTCGTCGGTGGGTGCGCGGCTGGTCGGCGGCGTTTTCGACAAGCGGGCGGCGTTCACTTCGATAGCTGACTATCCTGCGTTGGAAAATACGGAACGAGGCATTGCCGATGTCGGGCGGTGGACCTCAGCGATCATGTAAGCATGGTGCATGCCAAACGGGAGCGGCGACGTGAAGCCGCGCGGTACTCCCGCTGATGCGCTCTGGAGCACATTGCGCACGGGTCGCGCAGCGGCGCAGAACAGGGTCGGCGGCGGACTGTGTCAGCTTTGGTCCCGCAGCGTCGTTAGTCGCTTGTTTCGGCGAATGCGTGCAGCCGGCGCATGCCCTGGCGTTGCGGCCACCGGGATTGCGTTGCGCTAGACCGGCTCGCGACGCTTGCGTGGCTTGCTGCTGCGGGCGCGAACCCGGCCGCTGGTCGCCGGTGTGCTGCCCTGCGCGGCAAGGATGCCGTGGTCGTTCAGCTGTTGCAGCCAGGACAAGGCATCCAGGTACGGCATGAAGTGCTGCAGGTAGCCGGGTGACACTTCGCGCATCAGGGCGAGCGCACGATAGACCAGGCTGCTGGAATTGAGTGGGCCGGCATGGGTGGGCGAGTGCTGCAGTGAGCGTCGCACCTGGCTGCGGGTCCGCAGCTGCGACCAGAGCGTGCGGAAGTCCTCTAGCGCTTCCATTGGCGGAAGTACTGCGCCGGACATTGGCTCGGCGCGGGGAGAGTGTAGCCCGGCGCTGCGGCTGCCGAGTTCGTGCACCAGTTCGCCAAGGGCGGTAGCTGATTTGGGGTTGCCCGCGTCAGCCGTGTCCGGGCTGGCCGCGTGCAGCGCGTCGGCATAGGCTTGGATGCCTGCCGACAGCCTATTCTCCAGCACCTTGCGCGCGTCGCCTTCGTGTCCGGGCAGGCGGCTGTGCAAGGCCACCAGATAGTGGAAGGTGAGCGGATTGAGGTAATCGGCACCCTGTTGGCGCCAGGTCGCCAGGATGGCGTAGTCGGGCGTCGGCTTACTCTGCATCGGGGGCGGCTGAGGCTTGCTTCAGGCGTGGCATCGGTGCCATTTCCACACGCCGGTTGCTGGCGCGGCCCGCGGCGCTGGCATTGGAACCGACCGGTTGCTGGGCACCAAAGGCGGCGGCAAATACCGAGGCCGCCGGCACACCTTCGGCAATCAGGGCGCGGGTGACGGTCAGGGCACGCTGGGCGGACAGTTCCCAGTTGTCGACGAACTGCTGATTGCCGCCGCTGACCAGGCGGTTGTCGGTAAAGCCGCTGACCATCAGCGCCTCGTCGCGTGCGCGCAGGTAGTCGCGCAGCGGGCCGGCAAGGCTCTTGAGCACGGCGCGGCCTTCGGGCTGCAACTGGTCCGAGTTCAGCGCGAACAGCACGCTGCCACGAATGCCGATGCGGCCGTTGACCAGGGTGATGCGGCCTGCGGCCAAGGGACCGGCCAAGGCCTGTTCCAAGGTCTGGCGGCGCTGGGTTTCGATCTTGCGCTGGGTGATTTCCTCATCGAGTTTGATTTCCAACTGCAGCTGCACGGCAATCACGCCGACCAGGATCAGCACGAACGCGCCCAGCAAGACCGACATCAGGTCACCGAAGGCGGCCCATACCGGGACCGAGGCGTTGTCTTCGTCCTCGACATCGGCTTGCAGGTCGGCGCTCATGCCGCTTCCGATCCCGCCGGGGTGACTATCGCGGCAAACCGTTGCATGTCTTCGACGATCTGCTTCTGCGCCAGCATGCTCAGGTCGATCACTTCCCTGGCCTGCGCCACGTAGTAGGCCAGTTGCTCGTCACTGCGGGTCAGTGATTTCTCCAGCGCATCTTCGATGCCCTGCAATCGGGTCGCCAGTTTGTCGTTGGAATCGCCGAACACATGCACGGCGGCACTGAAAGCCTCGCCCAGGCTTGCCACCTCGACGGCACCCACGCTGAGCTGGGCGGCGACTGCGCCCAGCTTGCCAGTCTCGGATTCGATATGGTCGCTGAAGCGGTTGCCGACCCGGTCCAGCAGGTCGGCCGAAGTCACCACCAGTGCATCAATGGCGCCCCGCTGCTCGGTGGAGGCATGGTTGACTGCCGACAGCAGTGTTTCCAGGGTACCCATCAGCTGCGTGCGTTCTTCCAGTAATGCGGTATCGCGGACCATGCTGTCGGAGAGCTTTTGTCGCAGCTCGGCGATGACTTCGGCCGCGGCGCGGGGCGCTTCGGCTGCAGCTTCGACCAGGCGCGAGATTTCCGCGATGGTGTCGCGGGCCTGCATCTGGCTGCCCGCGGTGATGGCCTCGGCGGTGCGGGCCAGGGTCTCGCAGATGTCCTGCTGCCGGGTGCTCGCCTGTGCACCGGCTTGGGTCCAGTCGTCGCGCAAGGCGCTGCCCATCGAGGTCAGCGCGCCAGTCCAGGCCGTGAGCCGTTGCTGGTCCTGCGCAGCCAGCGTGGCTTGCAATTGTGTCTGTGCCTGATCCACGTTGCGCAGCAAGTCCGAGGCATGCTGTTCGAAGCGGGCCGAGACCGCCGTCAGCGATTCCTGATGTTGGCTGACCAGTACGTTGTTGACCTGTTGCTGATTCGACAGTGCCTGCGTCCATGCATCACTCACCTGGCCTGCGCTGGCATCGAGTCGGCTGGACACGCCGTGCAACAGTTGGGCCGAGTGCGCTTCAAAACCGGCGTTGAATTGATCCAGCGACTCGTGCAGCGCGCCAGTCAGTGCGGCGTTGGCCTGCTGTTGCGCCAGCAGCGCCTGGTTCCAGGAGTTCGCAATGCTGTCGGTGCTGCTGGCAAAGCCACTGGACAAGGCCTGCAGCTGTCGCTGCACCGCCTGGCTGACGCTGTCGTGCAGTGCGGTGGTCTGGCGTGCAACGGCGGCCATGGTGCTTTCCATGACCGGCTGCAGGGCATCGCTGGCGGCCTTGGCGCTGGCAGTGACGCTGTCCTGCAATGACTGGGCGACCGAATCGGCCAGTTGCGTGTAGACCGCCTCGGTACGCTGGTGGAAGGCGTCCTGGTTGACGCGGTGTTGCTGGCTGGCGGACTGGCCCTGTTCGGTGATGCTGGTCATCATCGCCTGCAGCTGATCGATCAGCGCAGGCATCAGCTGGGTCTGTGCTTGCAGCAGCTTGAAGCTTTGCTCGCGCTGATAGGTCTGCGAGTGCATACGCAGGTGGGTGGCGATCTTCATATCCAGCAGCTGCACTACCCGCAGCCGCTCGCGCCGGCCCAGCGCCGACAGCAGGCCAAGCATGGCCGAGCTGGCCACACCGGCAATGGAAGTGCCAAAGGCGAAGCCCAAACCCTTGACGGGTGCGGCCAGCGAGTCGCGGATGGCCTGCAGGTCGGTGGCCGTTTCCAGTGCCAGGCCGGTACCCCGGAGCATCGCCATCATGCCCAGCAGGGTGCCCAGCATGCCCAGCAGGACCAGCAGCCCAACCAGATAAGGCGTCAGCGCCGGTCCGGGCAGGGCCACACGCTGGCCTTCGATGCGCAGGCGGGTGGCATTGCGTAGTGACGGATCCAGTTGCCCCAGCCAGTACTCCAGGTTCGCCGGCGGTGCCGACAGTGCGGTGACGGTGCGCTCCAGCGTGGCCGTGGCCTGGCGGTAGCGCAGCAGTTCCAGCCCGCCAACCAGGTAGCCCGCTGCGATCAGCAGGGTGACCAGCAAGGCCAAGTGGTTGGAACCCACATAACCGGCGCCGATCCAGCACACAACGGCCAGACCAAGACTAAAAACAACAGCATCAAGCAAATGTCTGAACATGACTTTCCTGCGGGTGGGTACGTAGCGCTGCAAGCAGGCTGTCTATCGGTAAGAAGCGGAGATCGAGTTCGGCCAGCAGCACACCCTGCATGTCCCGGCGGAAGAGCAGTAGCCAGGACTCACTGGCAGCGCCGGGGTCGTGCGCCTGCGCGGCCTGCTGCAGGCGCTGGAAATGCGTGCCCAGCAGGGCGGGTACGGCCGCCAGTAACTTGTTTTCGCGCGGGCTCAACACCCCTTCCATCAGCGCATCCACGTCGGCCAGGCGGGCCAGCTGAGGTGATGTGCCGGCAAGCATGTCGCGCAACTGTCCGCGTAACCGGCCTGTGGTGATCTGCATCTGCCGCTGCATGGCCACGTAGTGCTGACCGAAGACCGTGAAATCCACGTTGGTCAGGGACTCGCCACGGATCTGGCCATCGGCAACGGCCTCGGTCAGGGCGGTGCGCGTGCGCAGGGTCGTGGCCTCTGCCGCGCTGTCGAAAACCGGCGCGGCCGGTGCGGCCACAGACGGCGCGCCCGCCAGCGCCCTGGACAGGGCTACGGCACGGGTCCAGTCAATCCATTGGCTCAGCCGGTCGGACAGGGGGGCAGGGGATGGCGGAACGTCAGCATCGGTGAGGCGGGCAAGCAGGCGAATGAACGTTGGCCCGCGGACGGGGGTCCGCTGTGGAGCTTCCAAGATGGTTGCAGGCCCAAAAAGAAGCCATTTTACAGGCGAACGGATCGCGCTGGCGGCTTGACTTGCCGGCGCTTGGGTGGGGTGGCGATGCGGGCGGCGTGTTTTTCGCCTGTGGGGCCGCGTTCACCCGCCGCCGGTTCAGGAATCCAGCTGTCGGCTGTAACTGGGCAATCGGGCTTTCAAACGCCGATCCGGCATGCACGGACAATGAAATGCAGGGCAGGGCTACTGGTCACGCACTTCGCCGCCGGCCAGGAACTGCCAGGTGCGGGTCACGTGCAGGATGTCGATGTTCTCGTCGGTTTTCGGCAGCGGCGGGAATGGCACCGAGAGCTGCACGATGCGCAGCGCGGTGGAATCGAGCAGGGGAATGCCGCTGGACTGGATGATGCGGCTGTTTTCCACCGAGCCGTCACGGCGCACTGCCACGCTGATCACCACTTGTCCGTTCAGGCGCTTGCGCCGCGCCTCGTCGGGGTAGTTGAGGTTGCCGACCCGCTCAGCGCGGTCTACCCAGGCGCGCAGGTAGTTGGCGTAGGTGTATTCCTTGGTGCTGGCGGAAACGAACTTGCGCTTGGGGCGCTTGGCGTACAGCTCGGACCGCAGATGGATCTCGGCGGCCAGCCGGGCCATTTCGGCATCGCGCGAGATCTTCAGGTCGCCGCGCGGCAGCTCGGGTTGGTCGGGCTCGGGCCGGGTTTGCGCCGGCGGCACGGTGGTATCGCTGTTGCGGGTGGTGATGACGCGGGTTTCCGGCGGCGGGGCCACGTCCGGCGATTGCGCACGCAAGGGCTGCGGGGCAACCCCGGTCTGGGTCTGCGGCACCCAGCCGGCCTGGCTGTCGCGCGGACGCTGCGACTTGTCACGGTCGCCGCCGCCCTGCTGGTTCGCCGCGGCCAGAAAATCGGCTTGCTCAGGCGTGAGCGGGGTCGAGGTCTGGCTGAGGATGACGTCCAGGGTCGGAACCACCGGTGCCGCGTCATCCAAGGTGAAACCCAGGCCCAGCACCAGCATGCCGTGGACGATCAGCGACAGCGCCAGGGTCGCGGTCAGGCGTTCGTTGGAACCTATCCTGGGCGGGACGGCGACGGTGGACATCGACGGCCCTTAACGCCGGGGAAAAAACAAAATCGTCATTCCCGCGAAGGCGGGAACCGAGTGACTTGTCGCCGATAAAAGCAACGTCGCCGGGTGCCCGCCTTCGCGGGAATGGCGATTCAGGTGACAGGGCGCTGGGTGGCGGATCACCGCTTCAGGCCTGCAGCCGGCTTTCAATCGCATCGAACAGCATCCCGGCGATATTCAGCCCGAACTGCGCATCCAGTTCGCGCACGCAGGTGGGGCTGGTGACATTGACCTCGGTCAGGTAGTCGCCAATCACGTCCAGGCCCACGAACAGCATGCCGCGCCGCTTCATTTCGGGCGCCACCTGGGCCGCAATCCAGCGGTCGCGTTCGCTGATCGGGCGGCCCTCCCCACGGCCACCGGCGGCCAGGTTGCCGCGGAATTCATCGCCCTGAGGAATGCGCGCCAGCACATAGTCCACCGGCACGCCGTCGATCAGCAGCACGCGTTTGTCGCCGTCCTTGATGCCGGGGATGAAACGCTGGGCCAGGGTCAGGTTGCCGGTGCCGATCAGTGTTTCCAGGATCACGTTGAGATTGGAGTCGCCGGCGCGGACCCGGAAAATCGAGCGGCCACCCATGCCATCAAGCGGCTTCAGTACGGCTTCGCCGTGTTCGCTGACGAAGGCCTTCAGCGCGGCCGGGTCGCGGCTGACCAGGGTGGGCGGGCAGCATTGTGGAAACAGCAGCGCAGCCAGCTTCTCGTTGAAGTCGCGCAGACCTTGTGGGTCGTTGACGACCATCGCTCCGGCGGCCTGGGCGATGCTCAGCAGGTGCGTGTCGTAGAGGAACTGGTCGTCGAAAGGGGGATCCTTGCGCATCAGCACCACCTGGCCCGGCCCGAACGCCAGTTCCGCGCTGTCGCCCAGGCTGAACCAGCTGGCCGCTTCGGGCTTGTGGCCCGGCACGCTGTCCTTGACCGTGAGTGGGGCGGTGCGGGCGATGGCCACCCCGTCGCGCAGGGCCAGCCCACCGGGCAGCACGTAATGGAGCCTGTGGCCGCGCCGCTGGGCCTCCAGCAGCATGGCGAAGGTAGTGTCCTTGGCGATCTTGATGGACTCGATGGGGTCCATCACCACAATGACATCGAGCTGCATGTAGGCATTCCGGGCAAGGCATTCGGAGGCAGATGTTAGCAGGCGCAAAAATGCGACGAAGTTCGCATCGCGGTGTTCAGCTTGTGTTTGCGTTCAACCCGAACTTGACAGGTGCTGCCGGTATTGGGATATAAGGTTCTTCGCAGCGGTGCCGATTAAGAAGCGCCGCGCCTGGGGAATTACCGTAATGACAGATCTGCAAAACCCGGCCGGGGGGTTCAGCGGCCTCCGGGTGATGGTGATTGACGACTCGAAAACCATTCGTCGCACTGCTGAAACCCTGCTCAAGCGGGAAGGTTGTGAAGTGGTTACGGCTACAGACGGCTTCGAGGCGCTTGCCAAGATCGCCGATCAGCAGCCGCAGATCATCTTCGTGGACATCATGATGCCGCGCCTTGATGGTTATCAGACCTGCGCCTTGATCAAGAACAACCAGGTTTTCAAAAGCACGCCGGTGATCATGCTGTCCTCCAAGGATGGCCTGTTCGACAAGGCCCGCGGCCGCATCGTCGGTTCCGAGCAATACCTGACCAAGCCTTTCACCCGCGAAGAGTTGCTCGACGCGATCCGTACCCATGTCGGCTGACCGCAGGGGATGACGCCATGAGCCGCACTCCTTTTGACATCCTGGCCGAGTACGAGCGCCGCAGCCTGGCCCATGCCGTGCAGTTGCCGGCCCGCGAAGCGGTCGCCGAGCAGTGGCGCGGAGTGGGCTACCGGGTCGGCCAGCGCCGCCTGGTATCAGGCTTCGAGGATGTGGTGGAAATTGTGCCACTGCCGCCGACCACCCCGGTGCCGGGCGCGCAACCCTGGCTACTGGGTATTGGCAACCTGCGCGGCAACCTGTTCCCGGTGATCGACCTCAAATACTTCCTCGAGGGCGAGCGCACCGTGATGCATGAAGGCCAGCGTGTGCTGGTGGTAAGGCAGGCCGGCGGCGACGTTGCCCTGACCATTGACGAGTTGTATGGCCAGCGCAGTTTCAGTGAGGATCAGGGCGTAGCGCCGGGTGCGCTGGCGGAAGGGCGTTACGGGCATTTCGTGGAGCGTGCATTCCACGGCGAGGAGCATGACTGGGGAGTCTTTGCCCTGTCGCTGCTGGCGCGCACGCCTGAGTTCCGCCAGGCCGCCCTGTAGGCGCAGCAGGGCGGGAAAGTTGCAAGGGTCGCGGCGCGCGACCTGTTGAAGCCACCAGGAAGGTGGCGATCGCAATCCGGCACCTAGAGGCGGGATTGACGTGGGAAGACCTGGAGTTCCGGGTCGGGTCTGGCATGGCACGGGGAGTGCGGCCAGTCTGTTTTGAATCATTGCTGCACTTTGTCCAAATTCCAGGGGTTTGAAAGATGAGCACTGCACCGGATTCTCCCAACGCCAGCAAACTCGGCAGCTTGGGCAGCAGTTTCTGGCTGGTCCTGCTGGCACTGTCGGTGATCCTGTTCGGCGCCAACACGGGTGTGGCCACCTACGAAGGCAGTCGCCTGGCGGGCGCCGGCACCGGCGCGGCCGACTTGCAGGTGTTGTCGCAGCAGCTGGCCAACCAGGGTCGTGAAGCGGTCGCAGGCGACGCCGAGGCGTTCAAGTCTTTCAAGGAAACCAAGTCGCAGATCGAATCGACGGTCGCCACACTCCGAAGCCGTTTCGGCAATGAGGGTGCGGTGACGGGCGCGCTGGGTCGTCTTGAAAAGACCTGGGCGCCGCTGGGCAAGAGTGCCGAACAGCTCGCCCGCAGCGAAGCAGCGGTCCTGGCGCTGGCCGGCAACGCCGACCGCTTCAGCACGCAGGTGCCGCAGCTGCAGGCGCAATTGAACGAAGTGGTCCGCGCGATGTCCGCCAGCGGCACGCAGTCCTCGCAGATCTACAACGCGCTTCAGCAGGTCGTGGTCGCGGGTACCATGGCCCGCCGCGTCACCGAAATGCGTGCCGGCGGCAGCGGCGCAGCCATGGCCGGCGATGCGCTGGCGCGTGATGCAGTAGTGTTCGGGCAGGTGCTGGATGGCTTGCGCAACGGCAACGAAAGCCTGGGCATCGCGCCGCTGCGCAACGCCGGCGCGCTGTCTGCATTGCAGCAATCGCAAGCGCTATGGACCGCCATGAAGAAAGACCTGGACGCCATCACCGGCAGTTCCAAGAACCTGTTTGCGGCCCAGTCCGCCGCTGCCAACATCACCAACGGCTCGGCCGGCATGCTGGAGGACAGCAAGAAGCTCTTCAATGCATTTTCGGCCTTTGGTTCGGTGCGCGACACGCGCCTGTTCCCCAATTTCTGGCTCGGCATCGTTTCGGGCATCGTCGCCCTGGTCTCCATCATCGGTCTGCTGTGGTCGTTGTATCGCAGCCGCCAACGCGAGCAGGACGTGCGTTACCAGACCCAGGTGGAATTCAACAGCCGCAACCAGCAGGCCATCATGCGGTTGCTGGACGAAATCAGTTCGCTGGGTGAAGGTGACCTGACAGTAAAGGCGACGGTGACCGAGGACATGACCGGCGCGATCGCAGACGCAATCAACTACGCCGTCGACGAGCTGCGCCACCTGGTCACCACCATCAATGACACCACCGTGCAGGTGGCCGCGTCCACCCAGGAAACGCAGGCCACCGCCTTGCAACTGGCAGAAGCGGCCGGTCACCAGTCCGACCAGATCAATAGTGCATCGGAACGCATCGACGAAATCGCGGTCAGCATTGACCAGGTTTCGCGCAACTCCACCGAATCGGCCGAGGTGGCGCAGCGTTCAGTGCAGATCGCCACAGAAGGTGCCGGCGTGGTCCGTGAAACCATCCGTGGCATGGATCAGATCCGCGACCAGATCCAGGAAACCTCCAAGCGCATCAAGCGCCTGGGCGAGTCCTCGCAGGAGATTGGTTCGGTAGTGGAGCTGATCAATGACATTTCCGAGCAGACCAACATCCTGGCGCTCAACGCCGCGGTGCAGGCGGCTTCGGCCGGTGAAGCGGGCCGCGGTTTCGCAGTGGTGGCCGACGAAGTTCAGCGACTGGCCGAACGCACCTCCGGTGCGACCCGACGCATCGAATCGCTGGTGCAGACCATCCAGGCCGATACCAATGAAGCGGTGAGTTCGATGGAACAGACCACGTCGGAGGTGGTCGCCGGTGCACGACTGGCCGAAGACGCGGGTACCGCGCTCGGTGAGATCGAAAAAGTGTCGGCGGACTTGTCCGGGCTGATTCAAGGCATCTCCACCGAGGCGGCGCAGCAGTCCACCGCGGCCACCGACATCACCCAGACCATGAACACGATCCAGTCGATCACCGCGCAGACCTCGCACGGCGCCAGCCAGACAGCCGAGTCGATCGGCAACCTGGCCCAGCTCGCCGCCGACCTGCGTCGTTCGGTCGCCGACTTCAAGCTGCCTGCCTGAGCGCCGGACAGGATCGCGTCGGGATGAACAGCACTGTCCAGGCTCGCCCCGCATTCGTGCGGGGCCCCACCGGAGCGCCGCAATGACCACGGCGCTGAAGGATGCCATCGACCACACCGCCCTCGGCTGGGTGAAGCCGGAGATCGACGAGACCCTGCGCCAGGCGCGGCTCGAGATCGAGGCCTTCGCAGAATCGCCGGGCGACGTCGAGCGCATACAAGGCTGCGCCGACTACCTGCACCAGGTGCATGGCACCTTGCGCATGCTGGAGTTGCGCGCCCCGGCAATGGTTGCCGACGAGATGGAGCAACTTGCGCGGGCGTTGGCCGCCGATATGGTGGGTGAGCGCGATGAAGCCTGTTCGACGTTGATGCGTGGCGTGGTACAGCTGCCGGATTACCTCGAGCGGCTGCAGGGCGGGCATCGCGACATCCCGATCGTGCTGCTGCCGCTGCTCAACGAATTGCGCATCGCGCGCGGTGAAGCGTCGTTGCAGCAGGACGCATTGCCGAGCCTCTTGGAAGAACCCACCGAGGCCGAACTTGAACATGCGCGCGGCAGTCTTGCCGGCCGCAACCGTGCATTGCTCGACACCGTTTCGGCGGCGTTGAAGGAAGACCTGCTGCGGGTCAAGGACGCGCTGGACCTACAGCTGCGCGCAGGCCTGAGTGATGTCGCCGCACTGCAGCCGCAGGTCGAGTCGCTGGACCGGATCGGCGAAACCCTGGGCATGATCGGGCTGGAGTCTGCCCGTGGCGTGATCCGTGAGCAACGCGCGGTCATCCATACGATCGCCAGCGGTGCGCGCCCGCCCAGCGAGGACGACCTGCTGGATGTCGCCGCAGCCCTAATCTACATCGACCATTCGCTGGACGACCAGGTCGCCGGGCTCGGTACCGACGAGGCACCAGACGGCGACGACCTGCTTGCGCAGGAATCGCGCAAGGTGATGGGCGCGCTGACCAGGGAAGCTGGCGCGAATTTCGCCGAAGTGCGCAATGCGTTCGTGGCGTTCGTCGAAACCGATTGGGACCACGCCGCGCTGGAACCGGTGCCGCGCCTGCTCGGTGAAGTCGCCGGTGCAATGCGCATGCTGCACCTGCCCGAGCCCGCCGGCTATCTGGAGGCGCTGCGCCGCTACAGCCATTCCGAATTGATCAGCACCCAGCAGGTACCGGATGGGCAGCAGCTGGACACCCTGGCTGACGCATTGGCCGGGATGGAGTACTACCTCGAATCACTGCGCGAGCCGCATGGCCAGCGCCAGGACCTGCTCGACAAGACCCGGGAAAGCCTGGAAACGCTGGCGTACTGGCCGCTGCCGGGTGGCGATGCCATCGAGGCCGAACTGGAGAATGCCGCCGCCGTTGCCCACGAAGCCGCCGACCGCGCGGTGGAGCAAGCTGGTGCGGCCGAAGCGCCTGTTGAAGCCGTGGCGGAGCCCGTCGTCGTGGCCACCCATGCCGGCACGCCCGCGCTCAGCGCGGGGTTCGAGGCTGCCGGCGATGAAATCGACGACGAGATCCGCGAGATCTTCCTGGAAGAGTTCGAGGAAGAGATCGGCAACCTCCAAGAGCAGCTGCCAGCCTGGCGGCGTGCCCCGGACGATGCGGAACTGCTGCGCCCGATCCGGCGCGTGTTCCATACCCTGAAGGGCAGCGGCCGCCTGGTCGGCGCCAATACCCTCGGCGAGTTCAGCTGGCATGTGGAAAACATGCTCAATCGCGTGCTGGACGGCTCACGTCCGGCCAGCCATGCGGTGCTCGCCTTCGTCCGCCAGACCTGCGACGTACTGCCGCAACTGCACGCTGCGTTGCGTGGCGAAGCGGCCATCAGCGTGGATCTTGCGGTGATGCAAGCAGTTGCTGACCGCCTGGGTTCCGGCGAGGAAGTCCTGCTGGATGTGCTGCCGGCAATGGACGCAGTCTGGGCCGCGACTCCCGAGCCTGCTCAGGAAGCCGTTGCGACGGTCGCCAACCATGTCGATCCGGTCCTGCTGGAAATCCTCGCAGGCGAGGTTGGCAGCCATCTGGAAACCGTCGAAGCATGGTTGGCGCAGGCGCGCGCCGGCGACAGCCACGTCAACGACGGTCTGCTGCGCGCCATCCATACCCTGAACGGCGCATTCGCGATGACCGAAGTGCCGTCGGTGACCGCGTTCACCACGCCGGCGGAAGGCTACGCCAAGCGCCTGATGTCGGCGGGGATGCCGGCCGACGCTGGAGGAATTGCGGCGATAGCCGAAGTGGCGGACGCGGTGCGCGCATCCACCTCCGCGTTGCAGGCCACGCCGGCGCTGGTGCCGCTGTTCACCGCATTGGCGGCGCGCCTGGGCGATATGCGCGATGTATTGCCGGAAGCCACTCTGGCATTCATGCCAGCGGATGCCGAAGCTGAGCGGCTTGCCTTCCAAGAGGCCGAGGCTGAGCAGCTTGCTTTTGAGCAGGCCGAGGCCGAACGTCTTGCCGCCGAGCAGGCCGAAGCCGATCGTCTCGCCGCCGAGCAGGCCGAAGCCGATCGCCTTGCCGCCGAGCAGGCAGAAGCCGAACGCCTTGCCGCCGAGCAGGCAGAAGCCGAACGTTTTGCCGCCGAGCAGCTCGAGGCCGAACGTCTTGCCGCCGAGCAGGCCGAGGCCGATCGCCTCGCCGCCGAGCAGGTCGAAGCCGAACGCCTTGCCGCCGAGCAGCTCGAGGCCGAACGCCTTGCCGCCGAGCAGGTCGAAGCCGATCGCCTTGCCGCCGAGCAGGTAGAAGCCGAACGCCTTGCCGCCGAGCAGGCCGAGGCCGAACGCCTTGCCGCCGAGCGGGCCGAGGCCGAACGTCTTGCCGCCGAGCATGTCGAGGCCGAACGACTTGCCGCCGAACAAACCGAGGCAGAGCGCGCGGAAACACAGCGCCTTGCTGCCGAACGTGCCGAAACCGAACGTGTTGCGGCCGAGGTCGCCGAGGCAAGTCGCTTGGCGGCCGCACAGGCTGAAGCCGAACGTATCGCTGCCGAAGAAGTCGAAGCCGAGCGCATTGCTGCGGAAGTCATCGAAGCAGAGCGCATCGAAGCCGAACGCATCGCCGCGGAACAAGCAGAAGCTGAGCGATTGCTCGCCGAACAGGCAGCGCAGGCCGAAGCCGCGCGCCTGGAGGCCGAGCGCATCGAAGCCCAACGCATCGCCGCGGAAGAAGCAGAAGCTGAGCGTTTGCTCATCGAACAGGCGGCGCAGGCCGAAGCCGAACGCCTTGCCGCCGAGCAGGCCGAAGCTGAGCGGGCGGAGGTTGACCGACTTGCCGCTGAGCGCGCCGAAGCTGACCGCCTTGAGGCCGAGCGCATCAGCGCGGCGCGTGTCGAGGCCGAACGCCAGGAAGCCGAGCGCATCGCCGCTGCGAAGGCGCAAGCAGAACGCATCGAAGCCGAACGCCGTGCCACGGAAGCCGCCGCCGCCGCCAAGGCGCGCGAACAGGCCGCGCTGGCGGCGCTGCTGGCCAGCGCCACATCGCCGGATGATCCGGACGAAGCGCTGGACATGGACGGCCTGGATCCGGAGCTGGTCGACATTTTCGTTGAAGAGGCCGGCGACCTGCTCGATCAGTCGGACGGTCTGCTCGCGCAACTGCGCGAGGCCCCGGACGACCGCGAAGCTATGGTTGGCCTGCAACGCGATCTGCACACCATCAAGGGTGGTGCGCGGATGGCCGGCGTGATGCCGGTGGGCGAGCTGGGCCACGCGATGGAAACCCTGCTCGAGGCGGTAGTGGCCCAGCGCGCGGAACTTGGCGCCGATGGCGTGCCGATGCTCGAACGTGGCTTCGATCGCCTGCACGGCATGATCACCCGCGTGGCCGCTCGCCGCGCGATCGGCATGCCGATGGGCTTGATCGAAGATTTCAACAGCC
>JBDSUI010000243.1:0-6577 GCA_039927795.1 Pseudoxanthomonas sp. | reverse complement strand
TCCAGCACGCCGCGCGCCATCTGCGAGTCCAGGTTGCCGGTGGGTTCGTCTGCCAGCAGCAGGCGCGGCTTGCCCGCCAGCGCGCGGGCAATAGCCACGCGCTGCTGCTGGCCACCGGAAAGTTCGGCCGGGAAATGCTTCATCCTCGAACCCAGGCCCACCTGGCCCAGAGCTTCCTCGATGCGCTGCCTGCGTTCGCTGGCAGCCATGCCCCGGTAACGCAGCGGCACGTCGACGTTGTCGAACAGATTGAGGTCGGGAATCAGGTTGAAGCCCTGGAAGATGAAACCGATCTTGTGGTTGCGCAGCCGGCTGCGTGCATCGTCCGACAGGCCCTTCACGTTTTCGCCATCCAGGCTGAATTCGCCCCCGGTGAAGTCTTCAAGCAGACCCGCAATATTGAGGAAGGTGGTCTTGCCCGAACCAGACGGTCCGGTCACGGCGACAAACTCACCGTCCTTGACGTGCAAGTCGAGCGAGCGCAGCGCGTGCGTTTCAACCAGGGCGGTGCGGTAGACCTTGGTGACCTGGCGCATGTCGAGCATTGGACGTTCCTGTTCGTTGGAGTTGGGAGTGGGGCGGAGTTGCCGGGTTTTCAGTTTTCAGTTTTCAGTAGTCAGTTGTCAGTTGTCAGTTTTAGGTTTTTAGTTTCAGGTTCTAGCGACCCCAGCGCTGGTGTCCTGGATTTTTTGAATTTCAGGTGCTGATTAAACGAATGAGACAGGCCCGGCGTCACGTAAAACCAAGCAGTCATAAAACCTAAAACCTAAAACCACTGCGTCAATTAATCGCCACCCGCTCCGCATCACCAAACTGCTCGCTGCCGGAGACGACGATTTTTTCGCCCGGCTGCAAGCCGGACACGATTTCCACCTGGCCCAGGCTGCTGACTCCGGTCTGGATGCGTCGGCGCTGGGCCCGGCTGCCGTCAACGACGTAGGCGAAGCCACCGCCCTGTTCGACAAAAGAGCCACGCTCGACCATCAGCACATTGCGGCGCGTATCCAGCACGATGCGCGCGGACAGGCGCTGGTTCTGGCGCAGGCCCGGCGGCTGCTTGCCATCGCTGAAGCGCAGGCGCGCGTTGACTTCGCCGTTGACGACTTCCGGAGAAACGGCCGAAACCTGCGCGGCGTACTGCGCGTTATTGCTGTTGATCTGCGCGGGTATGCCGATGGCCAGGTCGCGTGCAAAGCTTTCCGGCACCTTGATCTCCACTTCAAACAGACTCAGGTCGACGACGCTGAGAATCGGCGCACTGGTGGCCACGTTGGTGCCCTGGGGCACCTGCACCTGGCCGATCTGGCCATCGAAGGGTGCGCGCACGGTCAGAGCGTCGACCTGCCGTTGCAGTTCGGCCACCACGGCGCGCTGGCGGTCGGCCAGCAGACGCTTGTTGCGCGAATCCAGGCCGGCGCCCTGGCCTTGCAGTCCGGAGTCCTTGCGCGCGGCTGCCAGGCCGATGTCAGCCTTCTCCAGTTCGTCCTGGGCTTTGGCGTATTCGTTCTGCGAGACGGCGCCACCTTCATAGGCACGCTGGTAGCGCTGCAGGTCTCGCTCGGCCGCAGTGCGTTCGATACGGGCCTGGTCCAGCAACCTGGCGGCGCTGGAACGGGTGATGCGTGCGTCCAATATTGCGCGGCTGGCTTCGGCTTCCATGCTGGCCAGGGTGGAGCCTTCCTGGGCCAGCCTGCTGCGCAGCTCGGGGCTGTCGATCTCGGCCAGGGCCTGGTCTTTCTTCACCACATCGCCGGCTACGACCTTCAGCGCGACCGTGCCGCCGGCGATGGCATACAGCGTCGGGCTGTTGGCGGCGATGACCCGGCCGTCGGCGGACAGGTCGCGCACCAGGTCGCCTCGCGTGACCTCTGCGACACGCAGCCGCGAAGCGTCAAAAGAGCGTCCACCGCCCAGCCAGCCGTTGACCACCCATGCCATCAGCGCCAGCAGCGCGGCGCCGGCCAGACCACCGATCCACCATGAGCGGGGCAGGCCGCGGCCCGTGCGCGCGCCCGGCGCCGCGACCACATGATCCTGGGCGGCGGTGTCGCGGATACGGAAAGGGTCACGGGTTTGCATGGTGCTTCAGGTGTCCAGTGGCGGTGTTGCCCGGGCAGACAGGCATCCAACCGGAGGCTGGACACAGGGAGGGAAGCAAGCGGCGTGCCAATCCCAAGTGCCTGAATACAAAAGCAATATATCGACCATGAGATGTCCGCGCGGACACTTTCGGCGTCCGCACGGACGCTTGGGCACGGTTTCGGCGTTTACACTGCACATCTGAATTGTCTGGGGTATTCCTACATGTGCGGCATTGTTGGTGCGATCGCGGATCGCGATGTGGTTCCGGTACTCATCGAAGGACTGAAGCGGCTGGAATACCGGGGCTACGATTCGGCCGGCATCGCCGTAATCGACGGCAAACAGGTCAGCCGCGTACGCCGTACGGGCCGGGTGGCGGCAATGGAAGCGGCGGCGCTGGCCGAAGGCTTCCATGCCCAGGTGGGCATTGGCCACACCCGCTGGGCCACCCACGGCGGGGTCACCGAAGCCAACGCGCACCCGCACATCAGCCAGGGTGTGGCCCTGGTCCACAACGGCATCATCGAGAACCACGAGGAACAGCGCGCGCGCCTGCAGGCGCTGGGCTACGCGTTCGAATCGCAGACCGATACCGAAGTCATCGCCCACCTCATCCACCATGCGCTGAGCCAGGGCGATGACCTGCTCGCTGCAGTACAGCGCACGGTCAAGGATCTGCACGGCGCCTATGCACTGGCCGTCGTCAGCCGCATGGAACCGGAGCGCATGATCTGCGCGCGCATGGGCTGCCCGCTGTTGATCGGGCTGGGCGAAGGCGAGAACTTCGTCGCCTCGGATGTCTCGGCGATCCTGCAGGCCACGCGCCGGGTGATCTTCCTGGAAGAAGGCGACACCGCCGAAGTCAGGCGCGAAGGCGTGCGTGTGTTTGGCGCCAACGACGCCGAGGTCGTGCGCGAAGTGCACGTGTCCGACGTTTCGCTGGCTTCGCTGGAGCTGGGTCCTTATCGGCACTTCATGCAGAAGGAAATCCACGAACAGCCGCGCGCCATCGCCGATACGATCGAGGCGGTGATAGAGGGTGGGTTTGCGCCCGAACTGTTCGGCAAGAATGCCGAAGCGGTGCTGCGCGACGTGGAAGGCGTGCAGATCCTGGCCTGCGGCACCAGCTACTACGCCGGCATGACCGCGCGCTACTGGATCGAGGCCATTTCCGGCCTGCCGTGTTCGGTCGAGATTGCCAGCGAGTACCGCTATCGGGCCGCGCATGCGAATCCGAAACACCTCATCGTCACCATTTCCCAGTCCGGTGAAACCCTGGACACCATGGAGGCGCTGAAGTACGCCAAGTCGCTGGGACACCTGCACACGCTGTCCATCTGCAACGTGCCGGAGAGCGCGATTCCGCGCGCCAGCGAGCTGGTCTGCTACACCCGCGCCGGCGCCGAAATCGGTGTGGCCTCGACCAAGGCCTTTACTACCCAGTTGGCGGTGCTATTCCAGCTGTGCGTGGTCCTGGGAAAACTGGGTGGCAAGGTCAGTGCCGAAGACGAAGCCGATTACCTGGAGCAGCTGCGCTTCCTGCCGGGCAGCGTGCAGCACGCGCTCAACCTGGAGCCGCAGATTGCACTCTGGGCCGAACGTTTTGCGCAGAAGGAAAATGCGCTGTTCCTCGGGCGCGGCCTGCATTATCCGATTGCGCTGGAAGGCGCGTTGAAGCTCAAGGAAATCTCCTACATCCATGCTGAAGCCTATCCAGCCGGCGAACTCAAGCACGGCCCGCTGGCGCTGGTGGATGCGGAAATGCCGGTAGTGGTGATTGCGCCCAACGACCGGCTGCTGGAAAAAGTGAAGTCCAACATGCAGGAAGTACGGGCGCGTGGCGGTGAGTTGTTCGTGTTCGCCGACCAGGACAGCAACTTCAGCGAATCCGAAGGCGTGCACGTGATACGTACCCCGCGCCACGCCGGCGTGCTCAGCCCCATCGTGCACACCATTCCGGTGCAGCTGCTGGCGTATCACACTGCCCTGGCCCGCGGCACCGACGTGGACAAGCCGCGCAACCTGGCCAAGTCGGTGACGGTGGAATAGGCCGGGCCGGGTAGGACGCGGGGCGTATGCAGCGAAGTTACGCCCCGCTTGCGCCATGTACGCAAACGCGTGCGTGTCTCGCAATCCATCCGCGAATGCGGCATTGGAGCCGTATCTGAATTAGCATCTCCGCCATGCCGTGATCCGGCGAGGATCGCGCGGCATTCCATTTTGTTGTCCAGGACGCGGTACCCCAAGGAGTAACCCCATGTTCGGCTTCCGCTACGTCAAATCTTCGCCCAGCCAGTACCTGCTGCAGTACCGCAACGGCCAGATCGTTCGCGAAGGCACCGGACTCTCATTCTGGTACTACGCGCCGCGCTCCACCCTGGTCAGCGTGCCGCTCAATGCGGTCGAAGTGCCCTTCATGTTCGAAGAGGTCACCCGCGATTTCCAGCAGGTGACCTTGCAGGGGCAGGTCAGCTATCGCATCGAACAGCCCAAGCAACTGGCGGAACTGCAGAACTTCAGCCTGCTGGTCAACGGCGCGTACGCGTCCGAAGATCCCGAGCGACTGCCCAGCCGCGTATTGAATGCGGTCAAGGCGCAGTTCCGCATCCTGCTGCAGGACCTGGACCTGCGCGACGTGCTGCAGGGCACCGAACGCCTGTCGGTGGCGGCGCGGCAAGCCGTGGCTGGCGCCCCCAGCCTGACCTCGCTCGGCATCCAGGTCGGCGACCTGGGTTTGCTGGCGGTGAAACCGAATCCGGAAACGGCGCGCGCACTGGAAGCGCCGATGCGCGAGGAGATCCTCAAACAGGCCGATGACGCGACCTACACGCGTCGCAATGCTGCCATCGAACAGGAGCGCGCGGTCAAGGAGAACGAATTGCGCAGCGAACTTTCGATCGAACAGAAGCGGCGCCAGGTCCGCGAGACCGAGGTTGAATCCGAGCGCGTGCTGCTGGAGAAACGCCAGCAGATCCAAGCGCAGGAAATGACCAGCAAGGTCGCCCTGGAACAGCAGAACGCGGAACTGGTGCAGTTGCAATCCAGCAACCAGAAGCTGGAAGCCGACGTGCGCGCCTACGGAATGCAGGCCATGGTCGAGGCGATCAAGGGACTGGATGCGCGTTCGTTGCAGGCGCTGATGATGGGCCAGGCCAGCCCCGAGGCGCTGATGGCGGTCGGCTTCCAGAACATCGCCGACAACGCGGCCAAGATCGGCGAATTCAATTTCTCCCCCGACCTGCTCCGACAGCTCGCCAAGCAGAAGGGATAAGTCGATGGGCCAGAGCGATCGCAAGATCATCCTGGTGACTCGTCGAACCCGCCTGCAGGAACTGGTGGCGCGTTACAACACGGTGGAACAGGCCAAATTCCAGGCCGAGCACCTGGGCATGGACTTCAGCGACTTCCTGCAGGAGGACGCGCGCTACCAGTCCGCCATCGTGCAGGTCGAGGAAAGCCTCAAGGCGCATGGACGGGTGCAGCGGCTGGACCGCGGGTTCCTGCCCAACTTCCTGTTTCCGCCGCAGTGCCTGGTGGTGGTGCTGGGTCAGGATGGACTGGTTGCCAACACGCTGAAGTACCTGGACGGCCAGCAGGTGATGGCCATCAATCCGGACCCCGCGCGCTGGGACGGCGTGCTCCTTCCGTTCGTGGTCGCCGACGTGCCTGTGGCGATCGTTGAAATCCTGCGTGGCCAACGAAAAACGCGCCAGGTGACCATGGGACGCGCCCGCTTGAGTGATGGGCAGGAACTGCTTGCGGTCAACGATTTCTTCGTCGGTGCGCGTAGCCATGTCTCGGCGCGCTATGAAATCTCGCTTGGAGATCTGTCCGAACGCCAGTCCTCCAGCGGGGTGATCGTCTCCACGGGGCTTGGTTCGACCGGCTGGCTCAGGAGCGTGCTCACCGGCGCGACGGCCATCGCAGGCAAAAGCTCGTCGCGGATCAAGGCCTTGCGCGAGCACGGGATGGACTGGGCTGTGGAAGAAATGGTGTTCACCGTGCGCGAACCCTATCCCAGCCGTTCCAGCCAGGCGTCACTGGTGTTCGGGCAATGCAGCACGGACGCGCCGCTCAGGATCCGGTCGCTGATGCCCGAGGGTGGCGTGATCTTCAGCGACGGCATCGAAGCGGACGGCCTGGATTTCCGTTCCGGACTGGAGGCGGTCATCGACGTGTCGCCCAAACATGGCCTGCTGCTGGCCTGAGGACTGGACCTTCAAATCAGCGGTGTAGAAATCGCTACCGGACCTCCAGGCGCTGGCCGGCCAAGTCACGGTGGTCAAAACCGGCTCCCGGATTCGCTGACCTGGGCAGAATCGTGCAGGTGTACAACACGCTTCCTCACCCGATTGACAGACATAACGATCCCCGGCGGCAGGATCGTTCACCTGGGTGACCCCAACCGACCACGATAAGGTATCTGCAGCCAAGCTTTCGCAGGGCATGCTTGCTGCGGATCACGACCGTTGCGTCGATCCACTTCCGAGCGAAG